>NZ_JAAFKD010000016.1 GCF_013299165.1 Microcoleus sp. bin38.metabat.b11b12b14.051 | reverse complement strand
TTTATCTGAAAAACTGCATAAGCAAAATGGTAGTCTCTACATAAATGCTGTGTATGAAATTGGGAGACAAAACTTCATGAAACGATTGGGTCGTCTATTGGCAGTATTGGGCTTAGTGCTGGGCTGCATTGCATGGGCTGGAGACATGAGCGCGATCGCGGGGACATTGAGCCGTGTCGTATTGCCATCATCCTCGCTCCTAGCTGTTGAAGCTCCGGCTAGAACCAATCGCGCCGATGACAAGCTTGCCACAGAATACGGCAAAAAACTTGATTTGAACAACAGCGCCGTCCGTGACTTTCGGGAATTTCGAGGGTTGTATCCCACTTTAGCTGGACTAATTATTAAGAATGCTCCTTACGAAAAAGTTGAGGAGGTACTCAACATTTCTGGCTTGACGGAAGCTCAGAAAAAGGTGCTGCAAGCTAACATGGACAAATTCACAGTCACTGATGTCGAATCAGTCTTTATTGAAGGAGACACCCGGTTGAATAACGGTCTCTACGACTAGATAGCAACGGCTCTCATTTGAAGGCATTAGTCAGTTGTCAGTTGTCAGTTGTCAGTTGTCAGTTGTCAGTTGTCAGTTGTCATTTGTCATTAGTCATTGGTCATTGGTCGTGAGTGAGAAATATTTTTTTTAAATTCATGAATTATGACTGATGGCTTTTGGTTCCGGGTGATGCTCGGGCTGACTAATATTAGTTAGCAATCATTGGTCATTAGTCATGAGTGAGAATTGATTTTTTAAATTCATGAATTATGGCTGATGGCTGATGGCTCCGGGGTTGCGCTCGGGCTGACTAATGACTCATGCCTTGAGAAAATAGCTCGCCCAAAGAGCGTCGAATTCTCCGATGTTGTGGAGAGTAAAAAAATTAGAGATTAGTTTTAGTCCCAGATTCATCTGTGGCGTAAATCATTTTATTAAATTGATTAATCTAAAATCGACAGTTAAATCCTCCCAATTAAACGGTGGAGTTAATTATTTAATCTAAAATATAAAATATAAAATATAAAATATAAAATTGACAGTCTTATTCGTCATATTTATATGTAAAGTAAAATCTGCAATTGTGCAATTGTGAAAATCAAAAATCAAAAATCGGCAGTTTTATTCGTCAGATTGATATGTAAAGTAAAATCTGCAATTGTAAAAATCAAAAATCGGCAGGCTTATGACTGACAAATTTGACGTATTGGTGATAGGTGCTGGCGCAGCGGGTTTGTACACGGCACTTTGCCTTCCAGAACACTTGCACGTGGGCTTGCTCAATAAAAATATCTTGCCTGTTTCTGCCAGCGATTGGGCCCAAGGAGGGATTGCTGCGGCGATCGCCCCTGAAGATTCCGCAGCCCTACACGTTAAAGATACACTGGCAGCCGGAGCAGGTCTTTGCGATTTGGAAGCAGTGGAATTTTTAGTAGAGGAAGCTGCTGCTTGCATTGATTCCCTGGTGAAAATGGGCGTTGCATTCGATCGCACCGGCCCAGATTTAGCCCTCACCTTAGAAGCAGCCCACTCGCGCCGCCGAGTGCTCCACTCCGCAGACACCACAGGAAAAGCGGTTGTCAGTACCCTGACAGCAAAAGTATTGAGTCGCAAAAACATTCAACTCGTATCCCCAGCCTTTGCTTTGAGCCTGTGGCTAGACGAAACCGGGCGCTGTCAGGGCATTAGCTCGATTTGCGACTCCCGAGTCAAATGGCTGCGGGCTAGCGCCGTAGTGCTGGCGACAGGAGGCGGCGGACAAGTTTTTGCTCAAACGACCAACCCATCGGTAAGCACCGGGGATGGGGTGGCGATTGCGTGGCGCGCCGGGGCGCTGCTGCGAGATTTAGAATTTGTGCAGTTTCACCCGACGGCGCTGAGTAAAGCGGGGGCGCCTCGGTTTCTGATTAGCGAAGCGGTGCGAGGAGAAGGAGCTCATTTGGTAGACAGCAAGGGATATCGCTTTGCTTTTGACTATCACCCCAGCGGGGAACTCGCCCCTCGCGATGTCGTTAGCCGCGCTATTTTCAGTCACTTGCAGAAGACGGGCGAACCTCATGTTTGGCTCGATTTGCGCCCGATTGCGGTCGATCGACTGCGCTACAGGTTTCCGAATATTATTCAAGTGTGTGCTGATTGGGGAATTGATATTTTTTCCGAACCCGTGCCGGTGACACCCGCAGCCCATTACTGGATGGGAGGGATTGTCGCTGACAAGTTCAACCAAACTTCGATTCCGGGTTTGTACGCGGTGGGAGAAACTGCGAGCACGGGAGTGCACGGTGCTAATCGGTTGGCGAGCAATTCGCTGCTGGAATGTCTGGTTTTTGGCGCGCAAATGGGACTTTTGCAGCTAGAAGGTGAAAAGTCCGAGGCCTTCCCCGATGATGGATGCGCGGGGGAAATATTGGAAAAATCGATTTCACAACAGGATATTGAGGCGATCGAAAAATTGCGGGTAGAATTGCCGAGCTTGGTGTGGCAGAGTGCGGGAATTTGCCGCGGAGAACGGGATTTGCAAATTGCGATCGCCCAGGTTGAGCTTTGGTTGCAAGAATTTGCTTCTTTACCGTTGAGTCAGACTTTGCTCAATTTGCGACCCGGACAAATTATAGATTTTTCGCCTTTTAATGGGGAAAATAGATCGGTTTTGCGAAATTGGGGGGAAGTTGGCAATTTATTGGATATTGGCTACTTAATTCTCAAAAGTGCTGCGTTTCGCACGGAAAGTCGCGGCGGTCACTACCGGGTTGATTACCCGCTTACCGATCGCCAGTGGTGCAGGCACACTTTAATTCACAAATCTCATTGGTACCACTCCGATCCAATACCAGACTGAACCATTGCTCAGCGCGTCCCTGTACCGTCACTGTTGGGGTTTCCGTTGGGGTCTGGTTCGTATTTTCTGGGGTTGTTTGGAGTCCGAGGTGTTTCTGCAACCGTCAAAACTGTGGGGGTCGATGGCGTCGGGCCCCGCAAGCTACGCTCTTGTGTTGAGTTGCTGGTTGAGTTCTTGGCAAGTAAGGCGGCATTTGCGATGCCCATCCCATTCACTTGCAGGCATACAGCCAGGGTTGCCGTTGTTGTGAGCTGAATCAAAGTACGCATAGTGTTCATAGCCTTATTCAAATCACCGCAGTAGATGCACGTCTGTCCCACCTATTATATCTATCAATTTCCGTACTTCCACTGATATCTTTACATTTCCTTTAATTAATTTTTGTAAGTTTACGTAAACCCTTTTCTATCAAAGCTTTTTGGGGATTTAAAGTTATTTTCGGTCTCCTATCTTTTTAGGGCTGCGGATTTTAGATTTGTGAATATCGAGGAAGATCACTTGCTGCATAAGGATTTTAACCATCGGTCTGCCGTTGTATTTTTTAAACCATCTCATTTTGTTCATATTTTTTAATAATTCTATATCTAGCCGTTTTACTGTGCTAAGTTTCCTCTTTGTCGTAACTCTATCTAATGATAGATTTTAAATTTGAGATTTATATACGGTTCAGTTAGAGGATGTAGGACAAAAGAAATAGCCTTATTTATAGCTATTTTATCAAAAAAAATTCAGTCTATAATTGTCACAAGATTTTGACTTTTAGACTATCCTATTCCCAGCGTATTGTTTAAAATTTTAGATTCTTCGACTTCGTGAAAGGCTAGGCTGGCAAGCGCGATCGGCTACAATGGCAGACAAGACGCGAGCGCACAAGTTTTAGAATCAGGCCTTAGGTAGGGTCGAAGGATTTTAGATTTGGGAATAAATTATGCCATAAAAATTGGCAGATTGGCTAAAGTTAAATGCTTTTTTTAAACTGGTATTGATTAAAAAAATTGATATTGATTTTTACCTCTATCCTTAGCACGATACATCGCAGTATCGGCATTTTTGACTAAAATTCCTGACTCTTGACCATCAATTGGATACAAACTAATGCCAATACTTGTGGTTACAGAAACTGTATGTTCTTCTAAAATAAAAGCCTGCATGATGGCCTCGCAAATTTTTTCAGCTACCTTCGCCGCTTCTTCGCGACCGGGAATTCCCGGCAGAATTACGGTGAATTCGTCGCCACCCAACCGCGAGATAATATCGCTGCCGCGCAAGCATTTTTTGAGCCGGCCGGCCACTGCTTGTAAGAGCAAATCGCCCATATGGTGTCCGAGAGTGTCATTAATTGACTTAAATCCATCTAAATCTAGGAACAGTAAAGCTACTAATTCCTGATTGCTAGAGGCTCTGTCTAGAGACTGATGCAAGGATTCGTGAAACATTTTGCGATTTGGCAAACCAGTGAGAGCATCGTGATAAGCTTGGTGGCTGAGTTCAGCATTTTTTTGCTTGAGGGCATCTTCCAAGCGCTTGCGCTCGGTCATATCCCTGATCGCTCCAACTAAAAAAAGGTTCCCAGCAGCATCTTTGTGCAGGGATCTTTTAGTCGAAATCAGATGCGTAATTCCGTGAGCGTCGGTAAAATATTCTTCATTTTCTAGTGGCTGGTGAGTTTGCAATACTAATTCGTCTTGCTGCCAAAATATATCGGCTTCGGCTTCGGGAAACAAATCGTAATCAGTGCGGCAAATTAAAATTTCCAAAGGATAGCCGATAAACCGACAATATGACTGATTCAAAACAACCCAGCGGTGATTTCTATTTTTCACAAAAATCGGGTCGGGAATTGTGTCTATCAGCCATTGTAAAAATTCTTTAGAGCGTTTTAATTCTTCTTGTAAGTGAGCCAGATAACCCACAACTGCCGCGCCAGAGCCCAGAAGACTGAGGATGGGAGGAATTAAGGGCACCCACCAACCAGCCAAACAGACCAGGTATAAACTGGCACTCAAACCGATACAGATAGTTGACAGACACCAAGCTGATCGCGCGAGCGATCCCAACTTCCAGCTCACGGTGGCTCCCACCCACGACCACAGTAAAATCCACAGCCACTCTGCCACCTCGGGCCAAACTTTGATACTTCCGCGCCCGTCGAGGGCAGCACTCAAAATGTGGCTCAAGAAATGAGCTTGAATCTCGACTCCAGGTATTTGTTGGGGAGCAGCAAACAAACCCGAGCTGTAAGCATTTTGCTGAAAGTCTTTGAGGCTGGGGGCTGTTGAGCCAATCAAGACAGCCCGCGATCGTACAAAATCAGCCGATATTTTGCCAGAAAGCACGTCAGTCATTGATACAGTCTGGAAACTGCCTCGCGGGCCGCGCAGGTTGGCGAGAATTTGATAGCCGCGGCTGTCCGATCGCACGTAAGCACCGTCATTCGGTTTAAAAGGCCGAAAAACCCCCTTGCCTAACTGCAAGTATTTAGGATTGACTGTTCCTGGCTGAGGGGAAATCCCTTCGCCCTCAAGGTAAAGCAAAGCCAGTCTCAGAGCGAAACTTTCATGGGTTTTGCCGTCTCCGGGCCAAGCGTAGAGCAAAGCTCGGCGCACTTTACCGTCAGCGTCGATGACAACGTTGTTGAAACCAATCCGCGAGAGCTTGTCAAGTACCGGAGGCGGCCGAACTCCGAACCTAGTGTCATCTGGCATCAACTCAATGCCGATGAGGTTAGGAATAGTTTTAAAAGTTTTGAGCAATTCGGCGTTACCCGGTGGAGCTGGCAAATCTCGGTAAATGTCGAGACCGATCGCCCGTGGCTTAAGGGCCTGCAATTTTTGCAGCAATTGAGCCAATACAGCATCGGAAAGTGGGTAGCCGTATTTTTGCAAGTCAACTTCATTAATTTCGACAATGACGATGCGCGAGTCAATTGGTTCGGCTGGCCGGCAGCGTATAAAGTAGTCGAAAGCAGCCCATTCCCACACCTGCAACAATCCGAAGCAGCGCAGTAAAATCACTGTACCGGCAACGGTAGCGGCAGTAATTAATACTCTGCGTTCTCGATCGAGCCATTTTTTGAGAGTTTTTAGCATATTTTGGGAATTTTGCCTCGCTTTCGGAGTATCTAAGCTACTACTACAACATCTAGCTTTTACATCTCTGGCGCGCTCTGCTCAGTCGATTTTTTTCTTTGAGATGTTTCATTATCCAATTTCTTGGTTTTTTCGTGCATTCGATGGATTAATTTTTAATTTTTGTTTGTCTAATTGTCTGGTTTTTAGGTGCAATATGGGGAGTCTATTTTATATTTTAGATTTAAGACGAGCCAATTTTTAGATTTTTATGCGTTAGCGATATATAGGGAAGTCAGAAAAAAATGAGGTATGTCTGGTAATTGGTAATTAATTTTAGCCGCTCGCGAAGTCGAAGGCTGGTAATTGGTAATTTTAGCCTCCGAGCGAAGTCGAAGGCTGGTAATTGGTAATGGACATGACACCAAATGCCCAACGAGCCAAGATTTTCGGTGATTGCAGATTATCGATTACCCATTACTCATTACTCATTACTGATGACCCCAAGCGTCCGCAAATATTGGAACTATAATTGGTATATTGAAACCTGATTTCTGAGTTTCAATATTTTTTTTAGCAATAAACTTGCATTACCTAATTTTTTTACCGATCGTTCTACCGCAGACAAAAGGCAGAGCAACACAAACGCACTTCTGATTTTCAGATAGCAAAGCGAATGAATTCCATCTTGTCTAATGAGTTTGGAAGCAGAACCCTTATTTCGGTGTCTTGACTTTTTCTGTATACTTGATAGTATTAATTATTCAACAGCGTAGCCCATAGTCGAAAAAAATTTACTTTTCAAGCTATAGCCTTTCGATCTCTCATATGAGGTAGGGATCGAAGCTAATCAGCAAAAAAAATATTGCTTGTCCCAGCACCTGATTTAATTCAAAAGCTTGATAGTCCCTGCGATTGCTTCGCTCGCAGCGAACAATGACATATAACTTAAAACCCTGAGCATACAAGTTTTAGGATACCTCATGGAGAGTGATAACTGCTACAAGTAATTTTTACTTATTTTTAATTGTAGATGCGAGATTTAAGATTAATTTCGCAGCACGAGACAACGAGCAAGTAAGTTAAGAAGGATATTTACTGCGTAACAATCTAAAATCTGTCATCTACAATTTTCAAATAATCTGTCAGTTTTTAAAGTTACGCGGGCCGGGATAACCCGATAAATCAGCGAGTTCATCGAGTTGTTTTGTCCCAGAATAAAACTGACCTTTAATCTCCCACGTCGGAAAACCTTTAACATTAGCAGCAGCAGCTTGACAAATTTCTGCACGGGAGTTTTGTCCCCTGGGATCGCATTCAAAATAATCAATTATTTTGGCTGCTTCTTTGCCGAACAGCATTTTTTGGTCGTGGCAGTGGGGACACCAGTAAGCGCCGTATTCTTTGGCGCCGATTTGTCTCAGATGCTGCGCTAAAGCAATTTGTGCGGGCCCTGAGGTTGTAGTGACCGCAGGAGGTGCAATTCCGGGGCTAGAAACAGTGACGGGCGCCTTGACGCTGTTGTAGAGTCCCAAGGCGCCGATCGAACTTACCATCACCACCAAAATGCCCGTAAACACCAACTGTCCGATATCCTCCCACTCGCGCCCGACTAGCGTCAGCACAAATAGCGACAGCGCAAATACCGCGGAACTGATGCAGTAGATACATAGCTCCTGAATTTCAAAAGCCATCAAGTACATCAAATAGCTGCTAAAAATTACCATCGCAGCGGTGATGATAAATAGCCCTTGCCAAGTTTTGTTTTCTAGTTGAGAGTACAGTCCTTTATTGGTGTCGGGATTTACGGCTTTGGGAGCTAGTGCCAGAATTGCTATGCTCAGATAAGCCAAACACCCTAACAAGCTTAAGGGCACTGTGCCAAAAACTGTAGCGTAGGGACTGTTGAGAACTTTGTCGCAGCCGCTGGTGGGACAAATGACTGAGCCTGTCGTGAATTTAGCGATCGTCAGATAAGCCGTTTCTAGGACTGTGATGGCTGCGATCGCTGCCATCACAGTCCTAGACCAGCGATGAATCCAAGGGGTTGAACGTCGGCGAATCATTTTTAGATTTGGTAATTGCTAATTGGTCATTGGGCGAAGCGAAGCGGAGGGATGGGGCATGGGGCATGGGGCATTGGGCAAACAGGGCATTGGGCATGGGGCATTGGGCATTGGGCATTGGGCATTGGTCATTGGGCATTTGTGCTTTTTTTACTGTGTGTTTTGAGTTTTTAGCGATTACAGTCTTGGACGCACAAACTCTATATGTTGTAGATAAGCAATGCACACTTTAGCGTTATAATTCGCGCGTCATACGTTTTTTACACAAGTCCTGTATTCCCAATGACCAATGACCTGTTTGAACAATGACTAATGATCACCCTTCGACTTCGCGAGCGGGCGAGATGACTAATGACCATTTTACGTTCCAAAAGCAGGTACTTGCTTTCCGGCGCGATCGCCCGAGCGATACTAAAATTTTAGACCCTTCGACAAGCTCAGGACAACGCTCCTGTTCAAGCTCCCAGATGAATCTGTGGAGTCAAATCTAAAATCTAAAATCTAAAATCTAAAATCGAGTGACTTTGCCCGGTTCGGCGGTTGGCCCTCTTGAGCCATTAGCGTCTCTGTTTTGTTGTTCGAGCTCTTTCTGGGAAAAGCTGCGGCGGGCGGCTTCGACAAACTGACTGACGCGGATCGGATCGATCGGCTGCTCGATGCGGCCGTTGCGCTTGAGGGAACTCGAAACAATTACGCCGTCAGCAGCTTGCATGAGGGTGGAAATGTTGTCCCACGAGGCGCCGCTGCCGATAAAAACTGGAATTTCCCCAGCGGCTGCACTGGCGAGTTCTAAATCTTCGAGATTGGGAGGGCTGCCGGTTGTCCAGCCGGAAAGAATTACGGCGTCGGCTAAGGCGCGCCCGATCGTCTCTTGGACGGCGGTGGTCAAGTTGGGGCTGCCTAGGGGGCGCCCGTGCTTGACTAACACGTCTGCGAATATTTTGACATCGCTGCCCAATTCCCGACGGTAGCGCAGTAGCTGGTGTGCTTGGCCTTCAATTAAGCCTTGATCTGTGGCCATGATGCCGTTGAGGACGTTGACGCGGATGAATTGGGCTCCCGTGCAGGAGGCGATGGCGATCGCGCTGTGGGCGTCGTTTCGCAGCACGTTAATGCCGATCGGCAGAGTCACCAGATTTGTTAGCCTCTCAACTACCAGAGTCATGGCACTTACCACAGCCGGATCTACGCTGTCTTTGGCAAAAGGAGCGTCGAAAAAGTTCTCGACTATGATACCGTTTGCGCCGCCAGAAGCCAGCGCAGTAGCCTCTTGCTCGGCTCTTCCGATAATAGCTTTGAGGTTCCCGCCCCAACGGGGAGAAGTTGGCAAAGGCTGTAAATGTACGACACCGATTATGGGATTCGGCGTTTTGAATATTTGTTTTAAGTCCACGGGTTTCCTGAAACCACCAAGTTCACTGACGGCTGACGGCGGGTTTTAACGGTATATTCTAGAATTCTATATCCACGCGGGTGATTCGGATGACTCAATCGCGTGACCTGGTTGCTCAAGCCCGGAATTGGGCAGCAGTTAGCCGATTTGAGATTTTCAATTTGAGGTTTGGAGATTTACTTGCTGCATTGGAGTCTGGGAGATTGATCTGTGGATTTTCAGTTGTCGGAGATTGACCCTACATTGGGGAGTGAAACTGCCAATTTACACCACCACAGATGAATCTGGGGGGTAGAACTTTGGCGCAAGCCGCTGGCGAAAGAGCAGAATCTAAAATTTTGGCATCTGGGCGACTCCTGTGTCCAAGCATCCGTTTTCGATCGAGGTTAATTGTTGAAAGTTGTTCTGATCGTTTTGGCCCTCACCTCCGGATTGTGGGCAGCAATCGAAGTGCTGCTACGGGTGGTGCTGGGTTTTGGCAATCCCTTGATTTACATTGCCGATGCCGAATGCGGCTATTTGTTGGCACCCAACCAGAAAGTGCGCCGTTTGGGCAACCGAATTGAGATTAACGAGTATTCGATGCGTACAGGAGCGATCGCCCCGAGTCCCGCTCCCGAAACTCTGCGGATCTTGCTGTTGGGTGATTCTGTCGCTAACGGCGGTTGGTGGACGGATCAGACAGATACGATCTCGGAACTTATGGCTCGACAGTTGAGGACAGAACTAGATTATCTGGCGATCGACCCACAATTCGGGTCAAAAGTCAACTATGCAGATTTTGAAGTTCTCAACGCCTCGGCTAATTCTTGGGGGCCGAGGAATCAACTGGCTTATGCCAAGCGGTTCGGTGTTTTTGGAGCAAAGACTGTGGTGTTGCTGCTGAATACGGATGATTTGTTTGCATCGGCTCCCTGTGCTGAAGTTGTGGGGCGCGATCGAGCTTATCCTGCACGCCAACCGCGATCGGCAGCACTAGAATTATTCACCCGTTACTTGCTACCTGCTGTACCGGCGGGTCAATTGGTAGCACCCGGAGCCAACAGCGGGGATGTAGTCGGCTCTAATTTAGAAGCTATTCACCAAATCCAGAGAATAGCTGTATCGGCTAACGTGGAGTTTTTGCTAGCTGTTACGCCCAAGGCGGGCGAACTGGGCGGCGAGGGCCCTCGCGACTGGGAAGTCAAGGCTAGAGAGCGTCTCGCCGAATTCGTCGAACGCGAGAAAATTACTTACATAGATTTTCTTCCTATTTTCAATAGTGCGCCGAAACTCCCAACTTTGTATCGAGACAGCATTCACCTAAGCCCGGAAGGAAATCAGCTAGTTAGCCAAACTATCAGCAGTGAAATAGTTGCTGTTTTTTTGCATAATAAATCGTGACTTCAGCAAACCACAGACACTTACTTCCGACTTTTGTTGCAAAAAGCAATCAGAATTAAATCTTAGTTCAAACCCGGAGATTCATCTGTGGAGTCAATCTCAAACCTTGAATGTGAGAATCGACAGTTTCATAAAAAGAAATACGGTAAGTGGGAAACTCGGCGACTTTAGTCCTTCCTAGGGAAACGACCCGGCGGTTTCAACCGCCTTGAATCTTTCCATCACCGCCTTGGGATTGCTTGGCTCTTGTGTACTTTTGTAATGTACTCTCAATGGGACAATTACCATTTCAAGCTTCGCAATCCTGTACGCATAATGGTTGCCTTTGTTGGGCTCCCTTGCGGGGTAATGTTCGCTTCGCCAATGTTATAGGGGCTTTTTCGGCTAGCAGCACTGTCTCAGTGACTTTAAGACTGTTTAACTACTAACGATAGAGCGGAAAACTAGCGTCGCATTCTCCGGTATCGTGACCCGAATAACGTAGACCTCGAAAGTCTTAGGCTGGTCAGAACAGCTTACTCGATTACTCTTGCAAGCTCAGTGTCTTTAGACCTGAGTTCCTGACTCTCTAATAGAGGATGTGGAGCCAATCTCAAATTTTCAATGCAAAAATCGACGGTTTCAGCCAGCAGATATATCGGTGGAATCAATCTAAAATCTGAAATCTAAAATCGACTGATATCGCATCCGGTTGCACCCGAACAGTTACCCTTTTTCGCGAACAACAAACCCAAACTGGAGAAGCAGCCGGAAACGACACGATTTGTCTGAATTTAGCTAACTTGCAAAGTAGACTCTAGCTCTTTAGGATACCAGGCTTGACCGTCGAGAGCCATTTGCTCGATCGAACTCGCAAGCCGCAGAGCTTTGAGAGCTTGTTCTCCTCCCACAGAAGGCTGATTTCCACCTCGGACGCAATTAATAAAATGCTCCAATTCTGCGTGGAGCGGTTCAATATTGCTGGTGTAGACTTTCTCGATCAACCCATCTTGACGGTAAAGCACCTGACCGTAATCCGTCACGTAGTTGGCGGTTGTTTGTCGGTGAATCAAGATTTCGTTGTTGAGAAAATCTGCCTCTGTTAAAGAATTCTTGCAGTGAGCCGCGATTGAACGGAGTTTGCGGTGTGTCACCTTGCTTGCTGTCAGGGTGGCCACAATGCCGTTAGCAAAGTTCAACGTCGCTGTCACGTAGTCTAAATAACCTGAATCTGACGCTCTACTGCCGCTGGCTGTCAGCTTCACCACATGGGAATCTGCCAATTCCAGGAGCAAGTCGATGTCGTGGATCATTAAATCCAAAACTACCGATACGTCGTTAGCCCGATCGGAATAAGGACTCATCCGATGAGCTTCCAATGCCAGTAACTCTTCTGTTTTCAGGACTTTGCCGAGTTCCTGAAAAGCTGGATTGAAGCGCTCGATGTGACCCACTTGCAAAATCCGGTGGGCTTCAGCGGCCGCGTTGACCAAAGATTCGGCTTCAGCAATGCTAGCTGCGATCGGCTTTTCAATTAAAACGTGAACTCCCGCCTGGAGACAAGACATCCCCACGGCGTGGTGCAGGCGAGTTGGAACGGCGACGCAAACTGCATCTACGTGGGCGAGCAAATCTCGGTAGTCTTCAAAGAAGCGAACCCGGTATTTGCTGGCTACATCAATTCCCCGCTCTACATTTATATCTGAAACACCCACGAGTTCGATATCTTTTAGCAAGCTCAGAACTCGCGTGTGGTGCTGGCCCATATTGCCAACCCCAATTACCCCAATGCGGAGGGGTTCAGGTTGACTTCTGCCGAAAACATTTCCGTATCCCAATGACATCCTATCTAGCACTCCTGGATTCTCCTCCACCACAGGAATCAAGCCCGTTGGCTTCCCTAAGCTACTCACAGCATCCCGATAGTACCACAGTCAAACTATTTGTGAAGAATTTCTAAGTTAAGTTGCGATTCTGGCTCTCGTGTAATTAAGCAGAAGCTACTTAGACCAGGGCCCTCATGTTGCAGAATTTTTTCTGCAACTCGTGTCTTGACAAAATTTACCAAATATGATATGTCCTTTCTCATGATACCAACTAGGCATAATAATTTTAGATAATTAAAAATACAAAATATTTTTAATTATCTAAAAAACTTAAAAACTAATACTTAAAAAGTAATAAATAATAGAACTTTTACAGGTGACACCTGTAAAGTTCGGAGGTTAAAATTGGGTAATTTTTAAATTGACAAAAATTAATGTTAAGTATGTGGATATTTACTGGCGATCGCTATCTTAAATAAAATACACTTAGGGAAAACCAAATGACGCCGACGATGAATCGGAAATAAAAGCAGAGATTGGGAAACGCGATGCCAGCACAATCTTAAATTATGCAGCAGTGTCACTGGCAGGAATTGACCGATCACAAGCCGCCGCAATCACTATCTAAAATTCTTGGTAGCGGTTTTTTAAGTTAAGTAACTACTCGGTTACAGGAAGATGATTGGAACCAGTTGCAGTTTCCGAGGGGACAGCTTTAGCACTGGCAGGTTTAAGCTGGTTAACACACTAGAAAAAATGGCAGCTTGACGCGCGGCTGTCAATAATTAAGCAGTCAGCAGTCACTTTTCTGAAGATATTCGAGTTGCAAAATTTTGCTCGCGATTGGGAGACAAAGCCCGGGCTTTCAAAATCGCGGCGACCAAAAACGCATAGGACAAAACTCCCACTAAAGCCAACAACAGTACGCTGACTGCACCTGAAGCGTTCCATAAAGCGTGAAGTGCGGAAGCGCTAAAATAACCTACACCCAAAATTTGCCAGCGCTTCCGAGGTTTGAGGGCGCTCAAACCGATAAAATATCCCAAATAGCCGCTGTAAGCCATGTGTCCGGCGGCGGAACCCAAAATTCGGGGAATTAGCAACTGCAATCCTACTAATTGTCCGGCTTCGGGCCCTGCTTGCAGGGTGATATTTTGGATGATGTTGGGGACGTACTGGCCGAGAGTTTCTAGTAGTGTAAAGCCGACTGCGGAAGCACTTCCTAATAAAATTCCGTCTAAAGGTTCCCAAACGCCGAGGCGATCGCGCCACGGATTTTTTAGCAAATTTCCCAGGATCAAGGCTCCCAAAACGGGCAGGGCTTTGAGCAATTCTTCCATCAGACCCGCTCCGAAGAACATTCTGATTAAAAAAGGCAAAAAACTGATTTCTTCGCCTTCTGCGGGCAAGCGACCGGGCAAAATTTCTCTAAATACTAATATAAATCCAATTAATAAGGGGCTGAGCAAAATCAGAACTGTAGCTAAAGCCGCACCGAGCAATACCCACCAAGGCTTGTGTTTGCCACACAGTCGATATATGAAGTAGTAAGCTGCACCGGCGAGGTAAGCTGAAAGCAGAAAGTTGAAGGCTGCGGAATTTCCGACTGCGACAAACAGCGAGACGACAAAGATAACTGTGACAATACCGGGATATAAGTAAGCTTTTTGGCTTAATTGTTTGCCTGTGGAGGCGATCGGGAATAATTGAGTTAAAGTTAGAGCGTCTTTTTCAATTTCAGGAAAATTGCCTGTTTTTGCTGGGGGGAATCGCGATTTATTTGGGCCAGAGGCTGCGTTCGATTCAAAGATGAATTCCGGGCCGTCTTGGCCGAGACTGATGCGATCGCCTGAAAGTAAAGTTTGGCAACCTTGCAGCTTTTCACCATTAATATAAGTTCCGTTGGCGCTGTTGAGGTCGCAGATTTCCCATCTCGTCCAAGTTCCTTGACTGAGGGGACGGATGGCGGCGTGACGACGGGAAACCATGCCGTGGGCGATCGACTCTAAAGCTATTTGACAATTGCGATCGCGTCCGATCGCTACTTCCCCATCTTGTGAAAGTTGATAATTATACGCTGGCGCTGCTGGAGAGCCTTTAGCTGGCACTTGTCGCAGAAATCCGATTTCATTTGTCATTAGTCATTTGTCATTGGTCATTCGTCATTGGTCATTCGTCATTTGTCACTTGTCATTTCAGCCGAAGAGCGAAGTCGAAGGCTAGTCATTTGTCATTTTACTCTCCAGAGCGACTTGCCCCGACTTGTCCGAAGAGCGTAGCCGAAGGAGCGCAGTATTTGATGAAGCCTAAGGGTTGTCGTGCAGTCAGCAGTCATTAACTATTAGCTGTTAACTGATGTTGTTTATCAGCAATTTTTCTGCCACATTTATTAGTTTAGAGCATCTCCTGCTTTGTAAAAAGTATTTTTTACTATGCGAAGACATCAAGAGTTCCCCCTATCAAATTCAAACTGAGATGCTCCCTGTTAGTCATTGGCTCCCTCGGTGTGAGCTAATCTAATCGATCCGCAGTCTTTCTGCCACATTTATTCGCTTTCAACTGCTAACTAATGACCGATGACTAATGACCAATGACTGCTAACTAATGACCGATGACTAATGACCAATGACTAATTACTCTGCTTAGAGATTTGCTCTAGCATCCTGAACCGCTGCATAAAAAAATATGCCTGTGAGCGGTACGCTGAGGGCGAGGATGATGCCGGTAACTAAATTGCCAAGTTGAGCTTCTCCCGAGGACAGCTCAAAGATTGAGCCAACTGCGGCGATCGCAGTGATGCACGAAAGAGCTAACAATAAACCGCTTTTTGGAGTTCCTGCCATCATAAAAAGAAATACGGTAAGTGGGAAACTCGGCGACTTTAGTCCCGAGAGGGAAACGACCCGGGGGACTTTAGTCCCCGTGAACCCCCTTGCGGGGTTGGAGGGGTATGGTTGCCCCTCCAATGGAGATATTATGGTCTCCTTTCTCCCTTGCGGGGTAATGTTAGCCTCGACCTGGTTATAAAGGCTTGTTAGACCTGCAACACTGTTTCAGTGACTTTAAAACTGTTTAATTGCAGATGACAGAGCGAAAAACTGGCGTCGCATTCAAGGAGTGTCGTGACCTAAATAACGGCTCCTCGTGATCGAGGGGTCTGGTCAATACAGCTTGCTCGATTTCTCTTACAAGCTCAGTCCCTAAAGGGCTGAGTTACTGACACTGATTTGACTGCCTTTGGCGAAAATTTCATTTTGACTAATTCTTCATTGAGTGCGAGCTTGTTTTCTACTCTGTCTACAAACAGCACTCCGTTGAGGTGATCCATTTCGTGCTGAATTGCCCTCGACAATAAATCTTTCGCTTTTATGGTTTGTGGGCGGCCGAATTCGTCGCGATATGACACTTCAATGACTTCTGGGCGTTTGACCTCCAAATAGACCCCCGGAATGCTCAAACACCCTTCTTGCAAGATGCAGATATCGCCGCTGGTACTTTTGATGGTGGGGTTGATCAAAACCATTGGGGGTGTGGCAGGGTTTTCCGGGTCGCAGTCGAGCACGATTACTTGTTTGTGGACTCCGACTTGGGGGGCTGCTAAACCGATGCCATCTGCACTGTACATGGTTTGCAGCATTTCGCGGACTAGCTGTCGAATTTCTGCATCGACGCTGTTGACGCGCTTTGCTGGCTGCCGCAGGACGCGATCGCCTAAAGTGTGTATGGTTAGGGGCGGTTTTTCTAATTTTTTCTTTTCAACCAAAACCTGAGCCGTCATAAAACCTCGCGAGATGTTTGGAAACCCCCAACGAAAGCTGTTGGGGGGATTACAGGGGAACCAATACTATTATTTTCAATATTAATCTAATTTTAAGTAGCCTTGACATTCTCTGGGCGGCGGAGTGGCGAAGATTCCCAAACCTCACGATTTAGGTTTGTGTTTCACAGCACCGACCTTAACAGATTTACTGGCGATCGGGTATTGCGATCGCCCCACAGACGCTCCACCGCTAGTCCAGCGGTCAAAATATTCTTAATCGCATTGACATATCGATCGCGGTGACAATCACAACTACGACTTTGCCAATAGCGAGTATTTAAAGGCACTTTTGCGACCATGTGCCCGCATTCACCGCAATGTTTTAACTAGAAAACCTTCGATAATGTCGAATTGCCAAAATCAGCACTCCTGCCATTGTTTTTTATTAAATTTTGGTTACTACGCCATAAAAATAAGTTAGCAAAAGTAGTTTGAAGGTGTCTCTATTTTTGTTGGGATGCTACGCAACTGACATCATTGAAAGAATGTAAATCTGCTTGTTTTGTTCATTCACTCTGGATGGAAAATGTCTGAATGTATCCAATTTTATCCTATTTTTGTACCAGCCTTGGCTTCTTTCATCGAGATATCTATTTATTGTAAAGTCAACACTTATGGACGCACCCCAAAGTGCGCCGCAACAGCGACTCTTGCTCTGGGGTTGAGTAAAATCGGTAACTAAAGGCTTTTTCCATGCCTCGCATTTTAGCATATATTTAAAATACCAATATAAATCCGTGCTAGAAGGACGGGGTTTCTACCAGGTTTTTCGATGACTGGAAACGCACCAAACCAACGACCGATTATTTCTCTGGGGCTGTCGCCTGCTTTACTGGCGGTAGAGCTCGCGGGGGCGATCGCGATTTTAGTGTCGATTTTGCCGATCGTACAATTTTGGGGGGTTTTGCCCGATCGAATTCCGATTCACTTCGGCTTGGGGGGGCAGCCTGATGCTTTGGGCGACAAAGTGATGATTTGGATACTGCCAGCAGTGGCTGCGATTATTTTTGTGGTTTTAACTGCGGTATCGCGCTATCCGCATACTTTTAAGTATCCGGTACGGATTACTCAGGAAAATGCGCGCCGGCAATATCTCCTGGGGCGAGGACTTTTGGTTTGGCTGAAGGTGGAGATTTGTTGGCTGTTTGCTTTTATAGTGCGGCAACAAATTCTTGTGGCTTTGGGTAATGCTCAAAGGCTTAGTGTGGAGTTGGTTTTAGGGATAACTTTTTTGATATTGGCGACGGTTGGCTTGTATTTTGTGAGGGCTTATTTGGCGCGCTAGGTTTCATTCATTTGACAGTTGACAGTGGACAGTTGACAGCAAATCCCCAAGCACGCAATAGAAGAGATAAGGGCGACCTCTACCTGGAAGAGGATTGGAGTAATGAATAGCCTTATTTCAATTTATCGTTACAAGGGATTCGCTTTCAACCAATTCTTTCGGGAACCCAAAAACTTTCATATCAAAAGGTTTGTAGTGAGGACTTTAGTCCGCATCCATTAAAAAACTAAAGTCCTCACTACAAACCTTTCAATTAAGCCATTAGATATGTTTGCTGATTGTTCATCGGCAATTCTCGCAATCTTTGATTTTTCAAATCAGGTTCTAATCCTAGTTCTTCCATGGGAATCACGCCCAGCAAAACAGCGGCAACGCCTTCGGGCAATTCTAAACAATCAAATCTGCCTTCTCTCCCTTCTACAATAATTTGAGCGCCTGCAAAAATTCGACCTTTTTTAATGCCAGCCGATGTTTCTACATCTCTTTCTCCTACTTGTCTTAAACCTAGTTGGCTAATAATGGGAGCTGGCAAGGAAAGTAGAGTTGCTCCGGTATCGACAAGAACTTTGTCGAGTACCGCAGAACGAACTTCCTCCGTAGAAATGAATCCCCGTTCGGCCATAACTAGATCGATGAAATTCGTGACGGTGATTGTAGTGATTACTTGACCCATTTGTTTTCCTTGAAGATTGGGGAGTACCAGGGTCATATTATGTTACCTCTTTGAGTGTAATTACTCGATATTTCTATTGTAATGCTATCTAGAATCGTGCTTCGTTAGTTAAAATCGTTTTAGCGATCGCCCAAAATTAGAATTTGCCTCAACGCATGACACCAGAACCAAACTCTTCTCAACCAAATCTTCCTGAGTCGAACGTGACTGTAGAAAATCTTAACGGTGCAAGCCCTACTGTGCCATCAGAGCCAGCGGCAATCGTCGCCACTGCGGATCTGGAAAAACCGCTGCCGCCACCTCCTGCAACCCGCAAGGTTTTATTGCCGCAACAGCCGGCACAAACGACTGCTGAGAAGTCGGCTTCGGTGCTGACGCTGGGGTTGATCGCAGCGATGATTTTTGGACTCGCTAATGACAACATTTGGCTGGGCTTAATTGGTGCCATCGGTGCGATCGGGGTATCGCTGCGGATGATGTGGCCGAGTTGGGGCAAAATCTGGGTGCAAGTAATTCCGCCGACTTGGCGCACCCTGATTGTCTCTTGCTTCGGGCTTTTAGCTGGGATTGTTGGCTTGTTGATGCTCAGCGGTACTAATACTGAACCGGGAAGTCGCAATATCCAAATCAACTGGGATGCGATCGGAGCTCTGGGCGAGTTAATTGGCGCTTTGGGTCAAATTTTAATCGCAATTTTGGGCGTTTATGTGGCTTGGCGCCAGTACGTAATCTCGAAGGATTTGACGATTCAGCAAAATCGCATTACGCAGCAGCAAACGATCGATGCTTATTTTCAAGGAGTTTCGGATTTAGCCCTTGACGAGCAAGGGTTTTTGGAAGATTGGCCGCAAGAAAGGGCGATCGCCGAAGGCCGCACGGCTGCGATTATGAGCAGTGTGGATGCTGAAGGTAAAGCGAAAATTCTGCGGTTTTTGTCGCAGTCGAGATTGGTTACTCCTCTGAAGCGCGATCGGCTTTTGGGCCGCCCCATCCTTGACGGCGATGGTGGCTACGCAGAAGACAGAGATCACGGCATCCGCGTCATCGATTTAAACGTTATGTTAGCCGGTGCTGACCTAGCGGGCACCGATTTGCGGTGGACGGAGTTGAGCGAAGCTAACCTTGTCCGCGCCAACCTCAGCAAGTGCGATTTAGTCAAAGCCAACCTCTCGCGTGCTATCCTGTACGACGCCAATCTAGCTCGCGCCGACATGAGAGCAGCAATATTATTCTACGGCTCTGCTGAAAAAGCATCTCCCCGCAGCCGCACGGAATTTGCTAACTATCAAACGGGCGAACATACCGGCGCTGTGGTTGAACGTGCTGATTTCACCGCTGTCAAGCGGCTGTCGGACGAGCAGCGCTATTACTGCTGCGCTTGGTGCGGCTCAAAGTCGAGAGAGACTATTCCCGGTGGCTGCGAAGGTATTCCTAATAAACTCGGACGTTAAGATTGGCGATCGCCCTGTGCTTACGTATATATTTCAGTCGGCTATACTTGAGGGGTTTTAAATCAACGCTTGGGTAGTGTTTTAGCCATGAAAAATACTGAGTTACACCCAGAAGTAACTCCGCATCGCGATCGCCACAACAGCAGGGACGGGTTAATTTTTGTACTTGCTATGTGGTTTCTGAGCCGATCGGTAATTGCGATCGGGATGCAGCTAATTGCTCCTTTAGTCTGCAAGAAGTCGCCAGTGTATGCCATTGAGCCACCTCTGGGTTTTGTGAGTGGCTTCCTTCCCAAAAGTGGCTGGGAATTGTTTTCGCACTGGGACGGTAAATGGTACATCGAAATCGCTACTTTAGGCTACAGCTATGCAGATGACGGGCAGCATCATTCTGTTGCTTTTTATCCGCTGTTTCCTTTGCTGGTGCGCGGGCTGATAACTTTGGGGATACAAGTGGAAGTAGCGGGGGTACTAATCAATAGTTTGGCATTTATGGGTGCATTAGTGCTGGTTTACTTTTGGGTAGAACAGCGATACGATACAGGTGCAGCTAAGTGGACGACTGCTGTACTTGCCTGGTGTCCGTTTTCGCTATTTTGTACTGTTATCTACACAGAAGGATTGTTTTTGTTCCTAACAGCATCGGCTTTGCGAGCTTTTGAGAGGGGCGAGTATATTTGGGCGGGTTTTTGGGGTGCTTTGACGACGGCTACTAGGGGGCCGGAAGTGGCACTGATACCTACTTTTTTGCTGACAGCTTGGAGGGAAAAAAGACCTCCTATCGCTTATGCTGCGGGTTTGGCTAGCGCGATCGGGTTGTTGTCATTTAGTTTGTATTGTGGTCTGACTTTTGGAGATGCCTTAGCATTTATTCACGTCCAAAAAGCCTGGGTTCAGCCTACTTGGTTGGACATATTTCGGGATTTTTTTAGTTTCCGCGTGCAAGCTGTTAGTAAAGTTGGGATGATTTTTGGCGGTGGCTATTTGTTGTGGTACTTGCGAAAAAAGCTCAGCATTACACTCATCAGCTTCGGTTTTTGCTCTTTAGCGCTGTTGCTCAACTCCGGTGCTCTCCAATCGGTTCACCGCTATGCTTACGGGATTTTGTCGCTATCGATCGCACTCGGTTTACTTTTGAGCAGTCAGCGTCGTTGGGGATATGCTGTGATGACATTATTTCCTACATTCCTGCTGTACATGGCTGTTAAATTTGCTGCGTGGGCATAGTTCATTCAGTTGACGCTTGAGGGCTACTTCTGGCTAAAAGCAACAGGATTGAAACAGTGAATAGTTTTGTTTTATTTCCCCCTAGAAAGACGATGTTTTAAACCCATTCTTCTTGGTAACTTAAGATCTTGCTCAATATATTTTTCATAAACTTAATTTACTCTACCTCCCATGCTGCCTGAAAAAAGTCTCTTTCGCACAGCATAGCATAGCGATAGGTGGCTTCTACTTCGGGCGTAGATTCGGCATAGCGATCGACCAAACTTTCCAGCCGCGAAGCTAAAATCTCAAACTCCGGGCTGCTGTAGGTAGAAATCCACTCGCTCAAGGCGTGTTCCGGTATATGAGGTTGAGCTAACTGCTGCCCCAAAAAAGCATACAACCGCAAACAAGGAGTCATCGCTGCTACTGTTAAACCTACACCGCTTCCCCAAGCTGTTGCTAATAAAAAATCCTTGTAGCGGCGGGTAGCGATTCCGGGTTTGATCTCGGGCAAGTTTACACCCCATTTCGCTGCATATCCTTGATGCAGGTGCAATTCTTCCAAAACGCCACCGCCGAGATTGTGGAGGATTTCAAACCCCTCCCAATCGGGTGCTTTTGCCGCAGCAATGCTGTAAGCGCGGGCAAATGCTTTCAGAAAAAATGCGTCTTGTGCAACGTAATATGCAAAACTATTTTGGGGTAGGCTGCCGTCAGCAATGCCTCTGACAAAAGGATGTTGCAGGCAACCTTCCCTTAAGTCTTGATTTGCTTGCCAAAGATACTTAGAATTTGTCATATTTTTATAGTTTTACCATAAAAAATTCGTTAAAAGCATCTCTTTTTTATGGACAAATTCAAAAAAGACTGTTCATTACTCCAATCGTCTTCCATCAAAGTAGAGGTAGCTGTCAACTGTCAACCCCTCGACAAGAGCGAGCGGGCTCTTATGTCAACTGTCAACTGTCAAGTGAGCTAACTTTTAGCAGCAGGATTAACTTTGATGATAACAGATATATTCGGCTTGATGCCATTGGTAGCTCTGGGCATTTTTTTTCTTATATTTGAGAAAATCGATAAGTGTTGGCGCAGTGCTATTTTGTCTGCTGCAATTATTTGGGGAGTGCTTGTTGCTTCATCTACGGAAATTTTAAGTTTATTTAGGTTGCTGACTTTCGAGTGGGTGTTGGGGCTGTGGCTGGTAGCAGGTATTCTCGGTTTGATTGTTTATTTAAAATTTAAGCCTAGCGAGCCAATTTTGGAAAAAACTAAAGATGAGCAATTTTCTAGTGTCTTAGCGGGGTTGCTAGGCGGTGTATTGTTGATTTTTGCTGGGGTTGGTTTGATTGCTGTGGTTGCGCCGCCTAACAATTGGGATTCGATGACTTATCACATGAGCCGGGTTGCTCACTGGATGCAAAACCGTAGCGTGGAGCATTATCCTACTTCTTACGTGCCGCAGTTGTATCACCCGCCGGGGGCTGAGTTTGCAATTATGCACTTTCAGATTTTAAGCGGGGGCGATCGCTATGCTAATTTGGTACAGTGGTTGAGTATGGCCGGCAGCGCGATCGCAGTTTCTTTAATTGCTCAACACCTGGGTGCTAATGGGCGCGGTCAAGTTTTTGCAGCGGTTTTTGCAGCGACTTTACCGATGGGTATCCTCCAGGGTTCTAGCACTCAAAACGATTATGCTGTATGTTTCTGGGTGGTGTGTTTTGTTTGCTGCGGTTTAGCAGGACTCCAGGCAGGAATTACTGGGTTTAATACTTTCAAAATCGGTGCTGGTTTGGGTTTAGCTCTGTTGACAAAAACGACAGCTTATATATTTTGTCTGCCTTTTATTCTGTGGTTTCTTGTGGCAGGGATTAAAGGTTTTCGGGGAAAGATGCTGCCACCGATTTTGATAATAGCTGCGGTAACTTTGATGCTAAATTTAGGTCACTTTTGGCGAAATTATGATTTGTTTGGTTATGCGATCGGAGCGCCAGAAAGTTTTACTAAAGAATATAAAATTGAAGGATTGACGCTGCCAACTTTCCTGTCAAATGTAATTAGAAATTTAGGTATGCAAGCCGGGACGAGGATTTCCCGGATTAACGGCGCAATCGTGGGAGTGATTAACGTGCTGCACAGAATACTGGGAGTAGCCACAAACGATCCGCGCATCACTTGGCCTCCCGGACAAGTATTTGCGATCGCCACACCGTCATTTAATGAAAACACAGCTACCAACCCGATTCACTTTTGGCTGACATTTGCCACCATCGCGCTGATATTTAGAAATCACAGTTTGAAAAGAACCCAAATAGTAGTAACTTATTTAAGTGCTGCAATCATGACATTTTTACTGCTGTGTCTTCTTCTCAAATTGCAACCTTGGCACAGCCGTCACCACCTGTCAATATTCGTGTTATTTGCGCCGATATTTGGATTAGCCGTCTCGCAAATATCAAATCATAGAATAGCGAATTATCTAGTGGCAATTCTAATTATCATGTCCCTACCTTGGATTGCTCACAACAAATTCAGACCTTTACTGGGAGATAGTAACATTTTTAATAGCAGCAGACAAGAGCTTTACTTTACAAGCAGGCCGAACATCGAGGTTGCTTACAATAAAGCAGTAGATTTTGTGAAATCTCAAAAGTGCGCGAATATAGGATTGTCGTTTTGGGCGAAAAGTGTGTGGGAATATCCCTTGTGGGTAATGCTTCCAGAGTCTGGGAAACCAGCACCTCGCATCGAACACATTTCGACGATAGATCCCGTCGTCGGGCAAAAACTGAACGTAGAGCCTTACAAAAGTTTTATTCCTTGTGCGATACTTTACTCTGATACAAAAAATGACGGCAAACAACTAAAAGAGATAACAGTCAAAAATCAAACTTACGAACACAAATGGTCGATGGAACCGCTGAGCGTGTTTGTGAAAAAATAAAATCTTGATTCAACAGCTAATCGCCTGATTGTACCAGAGAAACTCCGATGCAAAATACACCTAAATATTCCTTAATAATTCCCATTTATAACGAAGAAGAAAATCTCCCCGAATTGTACCGCCGAGTTAGTGGCGTGATGGAGCGAATGGACGACCCAGTAGAACTAATTTTAATCAACGACGGCAGCCGCGATCGCTCTTTGGAACTTTTACGAGATTTGCACGAACAAGACTCACGGATTTGTTACCTCAGTTTAGCCCGCAATTTCGGCCACCAAATAGCGGTAACTGCTGGTTTAAACTTTTCTAGCGGTCAAGTTGTAGTCATCATGGACGGCGATTTGCAAGACCCGCCAGAGCTAATTCTAGATATGGTAGAACAGTGGCGGCTCGGCTATCAAGTGGTTTACGCCCAGCGCACTCAACGCCGTCAAGAAAGTTGGTTTAAGCGGTTGCCAGCTTATATGTATTATCGCATTTTGCGGAATCTTGCGGATGTTGATATTCCGATCGATACGGGGGATTTTTGTTTGATGGATAGGTGCGTAGTGGACGTGCTCAATGCGATGCCGGAACGCAACCGTTACATTCGGGGATTGCGGGCTTGGATTGGTTTCAAACAAACTGCTGTTAAGTTTGATCGAGATCCGCGTTTTGCTGGCGACGTTAAGTATACCTTCAGCAAATCTTTTGCTTTGGCGATGAACGGTTTAGTATCTTTTTCAAAAGTTCCTCTGCAACTGTCGATTTATTTGGGTTTGTTTTCGGCTTTGGTGTCTGTGTTAATGGCTTTTTTGGTGTTGTATTGGCGTCTTTTCTCTCCTGGTGCGGCATTAAGTGGTTTGACGATTATAATTATGGCGGTTTTCTTTTTGGGTGCGGTGCAGTTGGTCAGTATTGGGATTTTGGGGCAGTATATCGGGCGGATTTACGAAGAGGTGAAGGGGAGGCCGCTGTATACGCTGGGAGAAGTTGCTGGTTTTGGCGATCGCCCAAAATCACCAAAATAATCTTAGCAAACAACACTTAAGGAATTTTGCCCAAGTTATCTGGTATTATATGGAGTCAGCTAAAATGCTGACACTAAAATAGGTTAGTAGTGAGGACTTCAGTCCGCAAAAATCCGAGTCATGAAGTCATCACTAGCAACATTTATATTAAGGTTTGTAGTGATATCAATTCCGGTTGGATCGGAATGATTTTACCGCAGAGAACGCAGAGAACGCAGAGATGAATATTTTCTATGCTAATGGAATTAATATGAGGAATTTAGCCTCAATATATTAGCATTAAAGATTGAGAATTAGATTAATGTAGGGTTTGCCTCGCCCTGTAGGTTAGCTGATTTGGGGGATGAAACGCCCCAAAAATTTGTTGGCATCACAAATCTGCTGCCTGCTTAATTGATGCTTTTTTGCCCGCTGCGACACAGATCACAACTAAACAAGCGCTGCCTAGGGCGATCGGTTCTACAGTTTCACCAAGCAAAATGGCGGATGCTAAGATAGTCAAAAATGGTTGCAATAGCTGAATTTGTCCTACTCTGGCAACTCCACCAATTGCCATCCCCTCATACCAGGCAAAAAATGCGACAAATTGACTGACAATACTCACATAGGCAAAACCCAACCACGCCGTGGGTGCAGCTATTAATCCATGTTTTAAAACTACAATAATTGTCGGCAAAACCTCGAAGGGAGCAATAAGTATCAATGCCCAACAGATAACTTGCCAGCCACCTAAAGTCTTAGCTACTCGCCCACCTTCGGCGTAACCAAAAGCAGCAGCAATTACCGATGCAAATAAAGCTAAATCTGCGGGTTTGAGTTGCCCTGCACCACTGACAATTCCAAAACCGACAACGGTTACACTCCCGGCGATACTAGCAAGCCAAAAGCTAGAAGATGGCCGATCGCCCGATCGCACAACTCCCCCGATTGCTGTGGCTAAGGGTAACAAGCCTAATACTACGGCACCGTGGGCGGCAGGTACTCGCTGCATTGCCCAAGCTGATAATAGGGGAAATCCGACAACCACTCCCAATCCGACAACTAATAAACTCCACAATTGCTGTTTGGAGGGGATAGGTTGATGCGTTATTTTTAAAGTTACTGCTGCTAGTACGGCTGCTACTAATCCGCGTCCTAATCCTACAAAAATTGGGTCTAAATCCTGCACGGCTGCTCTAGTTCCTGGCAGTGTTAAGCTGAAGCCAATTACGCCGATAAAACCGTAAATTAGCCCGATTGTTTCTGGCTCTAATTGATGATTTTTCCAGTATAATTTCATTTTTTAGCTGTGAAGTATAAGTGGTTTTTACGGAGGTGGAGAGGTGCAGAAGAAAAAAGTGGAGAGGTGCAGAAGAAAAAAGTCGGCGGTTGAAACCGCTACTACACAGACAAAACCCGCCTCCGCGGGTTGAAGAGTAAAAGTTGGCGGTTGATGCCGCGTCTCTATAGATAAAAACCGCACTTTAACAAGGGAGGGCGAACACTTTTGCGGGCTGAATAATTCATGAATTGTCGATCGCCAATTTTTGATTTGTTTCGCTCGATCGCCTCGCAGCATCAGCTACTTTCAAAGCGTACAAACTACTGGTGTTTTCGACGTACAAGGGCGTACCGTCGAGCAGACAGTCTAACACCATATCCGTATCTTTGGCAAACAAACCGCGCCGCGTTCCTACTTTGAGAGTTTGCCGATTTTCCCCCTGAATTAATTGACCGGATTCGGGAGTGAAAATTAGGGTTCCGGCTTCTCCGTAGATGGTAAAAATGTTTTCTGACTGGGAAAAAGTCTCTCCCTTTCCATACACAGCTTCAGCGAGTACGCCATTGGTAAAGCGCAACTGTGCGTTGCACAAACAAGCTTTGTATAAATCCGGTTGTGTGTCCCAAAATTGAGTTTGACAGTTAACGGTTGCGACTTCCCCGAACAAATTAGTAAATCGGTGGAGTCGAGAGATGGCGCCGATTAAGGGAAAACCAAACAGGGAGTGTTGAAAAGTCCAGCGCTGCGGTGCGGTGCGCTGGGGGGTAACGGTGACGTAGCGGGCGTAAAAAACTTTACCGATTAATGGTAAGGATTCTTTGATGGCTTGGTGCAAACCGCCTAACAGTTCGATGTGTTCGATGTGGAGGAGTTTTTGGTTTTGGGCCGCCAGCTCGATCGCCCTTTTTGCCTCAGATACATCTAAAGATAGAGGATATTCGACCACAACGTGCTTGTGATTTTCCAGCGCCGCCAGGACGATCGCCCCGTGATCCCGGTTCACCGTACAGACGATTACTAAATCTAAATCGTCTCTTTCTACCAGTTTGCGCCAAGAAACCGCAGCTTCTGCGCCAAATTCTTCACAAAATTCTGCGGTGTTTTCCGGGTTGTGGCCCGCGACTGCTACCAAATTCGATCGCGCGTCAGCTACCAGCGTCTGGGCTCTCAACTTAGCTGCAAAACCAGTACCCACAATCCCCACGCGAATTGGAGAATTTACTGAAAAACCAAAGCCTGTATTAATCTGGGTCATAGGATTTGAGATTTGAGATGTTGCATTTTTATATTGGAGATTTAAGCTCTAAGTATAGTTAGAGGCTTACAGCGGAGGGATTGGCGGTTCTATCGCTGAGATTTTAGGCTGTGGTGCGATTTCTGGGATTTGTGCGATCGGGCTTGCACCACCCAAGTTAGAAATGCCTTCTCACTATACATCTCACCCCTGGCGGGGACAAACTTGCAGCCAGCCCTGTAGAAAGTCGATCGTCCTTGGAGATACCAAATACCCGGTTTTTCGGCTGTATTTAGCCGCTCAAACCAAGATTTTTCCTAGAAACTTGGTGGTTTGGAGCCAGGGTAGCTACAAGACGAGCCCACCGCTGAGCCCAACATAGATATAAGCAATCAAGATGAAATTAGAAAAAGTTATAACTAATCCCATTCAAATTTTTTGTAAATGAGTGTTGCAACCTTACTTCTTTCCCCTACTATCATAGAGGGAACGAACCTA
The DNA here is from genome assembly GCF_013299165.1 of Microcoleus sp. bin38.metabat.b11b12b14.051. NCBI lineage: Bacteria > Bacillati > Cyanobacteriota > Cyanophyceae > Oscillatoriales > Microcoleaceae > Microcoleus > Microcoleus sp. bin38.metabat.b11b12b14.051. The sequence continues at coordinate 139,923 of NZ_JAAFKD010000016.1, read as the reverse complement.
AGAGCTAACCTCAAAGCTAATAAAGCCTTGAACGTTGCATTAGGAAAAATTATTGAATTTGTTGAATTTTTGAGAGGATTTAGTGCATGGCAACTTACAAAGTTACCCTCATCAGCGAAGCCGAAGGAATCAACCAGACCATTGACGTTGATGACGATACTTACATTCTTGATGCAGCCGAAGAAGCAGGACTTGACCTCCCGTATTCTTGCCGCGCTGGAGCTTGCTCCACCTGCGCCGGCAAAATTACTGCTGGTGAAATTGACCAATCTGACCAATCTTTCTTGGACGACGACCAAATCGAAGCCGGATTTGTTCTGACCTGCGTCGCTTATCCTAAGTCTGATTGTACGATCGAAACTCACCAAGAAGAATCCCTCTACTAAGGAAGGATTTACGGGCGCGATGCGCTAAGTAACCCGGTTTCTTGTTGGCGTAATTGAGCTATTTTTGCTCAATTACGTTAAGAAACTGGGTTTTTGTGTTGAAGACGGCGGTTGAAACCGGGTTTTTGCGTTAAAGACGGCGGTTGAAGACGGCGGTTAAAGACGGCGGTTAAAGACGGCGGTTAAAGACGGCGGTTAAAGACGGCGGTTTCAACCGCGTCTATACAAACCAAACCCGCACTTCGACAAGCTCAGCGACCACCTCCGCGGGTTGAAGAAAAGACGGCGGTTAAAGACGGCGGTTAAAGACGGCGGTTAAAGACGGCGGTTGAAACCGCGTCTATACAAACCAAACCCGCACTTCGACAAGCTCAGCGACCACCTCCGCGGGTTGAAGAAAAGACGGCGGTTGAAACCGCGTCTATACAAACAAAACCCGCACTTCGACAAGCTCAGCGACCACCTCCGCGGGTTGAAGATAAGACGATTAATATTGCATATGTTCTTCAGTCCGCGGAGGCGGACTTCGTTTGTGTAGACGCGGTTTCAACCGCCGAATCTTATCCCGAATGCTTATCCCGAATCTTGTCCTATTCCCGCCAAAATGTAATCGAATCATTGAGGGGTACAACTTGAGCGCCGGGAAAATAAAAACTCAGAATACGATCGCCATTCCAGCCCAAATTAGCTAAATTGTAAGAACCGGTTTGACTCATTCCCACGCCGTGTCCGAAACCGCCGCCGACAAAAGCATAACCATTCAGGCTTTTATCCGCATTGTAAATCGGTTCGAGATAAAACAGCGTGCTAATCGGCGGATAAAAAGCATTCCGAATCTCGTCTTTGTCAATATCGATGGGGCCCAAGTCTGTTTGTACCTTCATTTGCAAAACTCTACCTGCGGCTGATCTTTCCACCACTTCAACTTTTGTGAGAGTTTTAAAATTAGCTAGCGGGTGCTTTTTTTTCTGAAGATACTGTCGCAGAAATCCACCAATCGATGTCAACGAGACTTGTTCGCGCCAGCGGAAGGTTTCTTCTTTTTCCTCATTAAACCCTGCTTTCAGGCTCATAAAGCGCCGGAAATTGGTTTCATCCGACAAGCTCTGCTTTGTCAAATCCCAGACGTTTTTGGGGGAATCGACGATCGATCGCAAATATGGACGTTCCGGGCCGTGCCACACATCGCCGAAAGTCGCTGTCACACCGCCGCTAGACGCTGAATAGAGCGCGTCTACTAGCTGATTTTCGTAAGTTAGGACTAAACCTGCTGTTTGGGCGATCGCGCGATCGCTTTGGGGAAAAACTTCCGTCAAACCCTTATAAACTTGACAGTTAACATCAGCGCACAACTCGTAATTATCCACAGCAAACCGGCGCAAATTTCTCAGGGCGTAGGTTCTCGCCAAAATAGTTTGAGCGACAATTGAAGCATAAGGTGCAAAAGCGCCAATTTCGTGAGGAACAACACCGCGCAAATAAGTTTCCGTAAGCACATTATTGACTAAAGTATAAGTGCCATAAGAATTTTTTTGTAAGCGCAGACTGCCGCCATAACGGCGAGTTTGTTGAATAGCTTTTTCAGGATCGGTAGCTGTCGCCTCTTGGGTAGTTTGTTCCAATACCTCAATCACATTTTTGCCAGCAGTCACATCCAACTCATTGCGGTTAAAACGAAAGCCATTTAAAACCCAAAACGTTTGAGGTACTTGTTTAAAAACTTTAGTATCTAAAAAAGCTGTCTTATTACCTTGATCTTGCAAACTTTGCAACAGCCAGCGCCGCACCAAAGGAGAATTATAAGTATCTCTTTTTGCCCAAACTTGCCAGCGCAAAGGTTGAGCAATTTCTACATCAATGCCCTTAGCGCGCCACTGATTCGCGCTATCTTCTGCACTCTCAAAACTGCGGTGCGAGCTCAGAACAACTCGTTCTTCTACTAAGGGCGCTTCCAGAGGTTTATTGGCGATTTCTAGCTTGATGCTAGTGGCAGTTTTGGTTTCTGTACCTTGAGGAGTTTTGTAACTCAAAGTTAAACTGTCGCCCGGTAATGCTTTCAGCGTCAGTTTGTCGGTAGCTTTAGTACCAAACCGCTGCACAACGCCGATTTTGATGGGTCGATTTTGGGGAGTTTGGGCGTATCCCGGAGCACTGAAAACGGGCAACAGACACAATGCGGCGAAAACAGTGCTAGAAATGCAGCTAAACCATTTGTAATTGGGAGTTGGAGGTGCTTGAGCGAACACGGTTGTGTGTCTCCCGATAGTTGAAATTTAGGGATTTTTCATTGTACGTTAGCACATTTGGCGGCCACTACAGCGAAATTGCCGAAGATAAGCCAGTCGTAGGGTGCGTCGCCTGCGATAAATCCCTAAAAAAGAGCAACAATCTCGTAGCGACGCACCTTGCAAAATAATCATGCTCTCAGAAACCGGATTTCTTGCGTGATTTCTCGCTACTAAACGCAAAACTTCAGTCTGTCATTGCGAGCTCTTAGCGAAGCAATCGCAAAAGTTACGATACCTAATGCAAGTCTGTCATTGCCAGCTCTTAGCAAAACAATCGCAAAAGTTGAGTCGTAGGGTGTGTCGCCTACGATAAATCCCTAAAAAACAGCGACAATCTCGTAGCGACGCACCTTCCAAAATAGTTGTGCTCTGGTGAAACCGGGTTTCTTCGTAGATTTATCGCTACTAAACGCAAAATTTCGTAGAAACCCGGTTTCTAGCCTCCCATGAAAAGCCTTGAAACTATCCAACCTTTAGGCACTGATTATGTGCAGAAGTTGCAACAAACTTTCATTCAGGCGAATAACAATAATTCTGTGAAGAGTCGCCAAGCTGTGGAAAAGCACGTTGTAACTCTGCAAAATGCCTTGGAGGCGATCGCCGAAAACGCGAAAATTCTGATGCAGGTGTACGATGGCGAGGGTAAGCGGATTGCGAGTCACGAACCGAAGTAAGTGCGTTGAAGTGTGTTGAAGTGCGATCGTCCTGGCTCAGCTTAATATCGGCCGCGTTTTGTTTGTGGGGATGTTAGGTTGAGCTTGTCTCGCTAAACTAGGTGTAGGAGTAGTTAGTCATCAAAAGTTTGGCTGTTATTCCGATTTGGGTTGTTAGGGAAAACAAGGAAGGAATTGGCTATGGCACGAGATGAGGCGTATCAGTACGCAGAGAAGTTCATTGCACAATCAAAAAATGCTGAAAACAAAAAAATACTTTCTCTCAGCGACATGAAACTGACGGAAGTGCCAGAGTCCATCGCCTCCCTCACCCCGTTACAAATGCTTTTCCTCTACAACAACCAACTGACGAAACTGCCAGAGTCCATCGCATCCCTCACCCAATTGCAATTGCTTAACCTCTCCAACAACCAACTGACACAACTCCCAGAGTCGATCGCCTCCCTCACCCAGTTGAAAAATCTTGAGGTGTCCAGCAACCAATTGACTGAAGTGCCAGATGCGATCGCCTCCCTCACCCAGTTGCAAGAGCTTAATCTCTCCAACAACCAACTAACGGAAGTGCCAGATGCGATCGCATCCCTCACCCAGTTGCAAATGCTTGACCTCCGCAACAACCAACTGACGGAAGTGCCAGAGTCGATCGCCTCCCTCACCCAGTTGCAACGGCTTGACCTCTCCAACAACCGACTGACGGAAGTGCCAGAGTCGATCGCCTCCCTCACCCAGTTGCAAATACTTGACCTTTCCAACAACCAACTGAGGTCACTACCAAAGTCGATCGCATCCCTCACCCCATTGCCACAGCTTAAACTAGACAGCAACCCTCTCAATCCCGACATTGCTGCTGCATATGAACAAGGTAGTCGAGCTTTATTCCAATACTTGCGTGCAAAAGCAGAAGCACGGGTGACACTAAATGAAGCCAAGCTGATCATCATTGGTGAGGGTGAAGTCGGCAAAAGTTGTCTGTTGGGCGCATTGCGGGGGGATGAATGGGTGGAAGGTCGCCCCACTACTCATGGGATTGAGATTAAACCCGTTGCTGTCACCCATAGCGACACAGAAATCATCCTAAATGGTTGGGATTTTGGCGGTCAACGGGTTTACCGACCGACGCACCAGTTGTTTTTTAGCGCTCCAGCCGTATATCTCGTAGTGTGGAAACCACGGGAGGGCCCCCAGCAGGGCTTTGTCAGAGAGTGGATTACGCTGATCAAGCACCGGCAACCGGAGGCGAAGGTTTTGGTAGTCGCCACCCACGGCGGCCCCGGACAGCGACAGCCTGACATTGACAGACAGGAGATTCTGGATAGATTCGGTAGCGATATGGTGCTTGGTTTCTTCCATGTAGACAGCAAACCCACCAACGACAAGGATTGTACCGGACTTGCGGACTTAAAAGCAGCTATTGCTAGTGTTGCCGCGTCTCTGCCCGAAATGGGCCAAACCGTTCCCGCCAAGTGGCAGCGAGCCCGAGAAATCTTGCAAACCAACAACAAAGCCTATCTACCCTACGATGATGTGATTGCCCTCTGCGCCCAACAGGGAATTGATGAGGAGCAGGCAGAACTATTTCTTCGGATCTCCAATACATTAGGGCATTTCATCCATTACGATTACGACCCCACCCTGCGCGATATCGTCATCCTCAAACCCGACTGGCTGGCAAAAGCGATTAGCTTCGTGCTAGACGATCAAATGACTCGCCAACGCAACGGTTTAGTCGAATTTGACTATCTCAGTCAGTTATGGAGTAATCCCCCAGTTGCCGATGAGGAAGGCTACCCACCAGAACTGCATCCCATCTTTCTACGGCTGATGGATCGCTTCGATCTCTCCTATCGAGTGGTGTTCGATCCAGCTAAAACCAGCAATACCAGTCTGATTGCTCAACTTGTACCGGATATCCGCCCGCAAGAAAAATTAACCGCCAATTGGGGAGAACAACCAGAATCTGAAGACAGACAACAAGTACAAATCTGTCGCATTGTAGACAATCGGGGGCAGTTTGCAGTAGCAGAAGGGTTGTTTTACCAGTTGATTGTCCGCTTGCACAAATACTCGCTGGGTCGATTCAATTACGAAGACAGCATCCACTGGAAACGAGGTTTGATGCTGGAAAACGACTATAACGGTCGGGCATTGCTGGAATATATTGATACCGATGTAAAAATCACTGTGCGGGCCGCTTATCCAGAAAGGTTTCTGTCTTATCTCACCGAAGAGATTAAATCTCTAGTCGAGTATTTCTGGGAAGGATTGGATTGTAACATTATGGTTCCTTGTCTTACGCCTTGCGGTAAGAATGATCCAGGAAACGGACTATTTGAAATAGAGAAACTAATTGAGAGCAAAAAGGAAAATCGTGATGAGTTTCCGTGTCCTCAGTGTGGTAAATGGCAAAATATTGATCGCTTGCTAAATAATGCACCGCTCGCTCAACCTTCTGCTCAGATATTGTTGACTGCAAAACTCACAGATGTGCAGGATACATTACAAGTTATTCGACAAGAACTATCCGCCAAAGATGGGCGAGATCGAGAACTATATGATGAACTTACGAAACAACAACTTGCTACTATGAGCAAGGTTGATATGCAGTTTGCAGATATGATGCAGATGCTGACCGATGAAGCCAAAGATGGGCCACGTCTATTTAGTTTTAAGCCAATCGAGCCTGGTTTCTTCGATCACCCAAAATGGATCAGTGCCAAGTTTCAACTTACCCTCTGGTGCGAACACTCTCGCCAGCCCATACCTGCCTTAAATCCCAACAACAAAAAGCAGGGAGTCTATGAATTAAACCTTTCACGTGAGTGGTTCATCAAAGCAGCCCCCTATTTCAAAGTCATGACTGGAGTGCTTAGCCTAGTGTTACCTGTCGCCGGCTCAGCCACCAAGCTAATGTTAGATGACACCACCTACCAAGCCATTGAAGAACAACTCGATTTAGGACAAAAAAGCATCGAGTCTATCTCAAAAACTAGCGAAGTTTTTGCTTTGTCTAACAACGATGCACCTGATTTTGTACAGGGCGGAGTAATCCGTGGCCAAGGAGCGATTTTGCGAGAATTACACGCGCTTTTGAAAGAGAAAGATCCGGGTTTTGGTGGTTTAGTGCGGGTGCAGAACCAACGCCGCGAATTTCTGTGGGTTCATCCAGATTTTGTGAATGAGTATTAATTTCGGAATCGGCGATTGAAATCGCTAGTTATTGTAGGGTGCGTCAGGGCTAAATGTGACGACTACAGACTAAACATTTTCCCCCTGACGCACTCTACAGTTAGTTAGCTATTTGGTAAGTTATTGTAGGGTGCTAAGTTCATAAAATTTTTTAAATTAGAATTGGCGGTGAATGAATCAGAAGATCGGGCGGTGGAGAAGACCCGGCGGTTGAAACCGCGTCTACACAGACGAAACCCGCCTCCGCGGGTTGAAGAAAATGCCGTAGTTGAAATTATGTTATCTTATTCAGTCCGCGGAGGCGGACATCGTTTGTGTAGACGCGAATTCTATTCGCCGTCTGATTCAGTCCGCGGAGGCGGACATCGTTTGTGTAGACGCGAATTCTATTCGCCGTCTGATTCAGTCCGCGGAGGCGGACATGGTTTGTGTAGACGCGGTTTCAACCGCCGTCTTATCTGGCGGTTTCAATCGCCGTCTTATTTGTTATTTCTGCTTCCAATATTGACAAGCAGCATAGGCCAAAGTGACAGCGCCGGTCACAATGGCGGCTTCATCCACCTCAAACTGCGGGTGATGTAGAGGATAATTCGGTTTGTCAGTCAGCCCCACTCCCAAGCGAAACATTGTTCCCGGCGCGTGTTCTAGATACATCGAAAAATCTTCCGCGCCGAGGGATGGTTCTGGTAAAATTTGAACGCGCGATCGACCTAAAGCTTCTAAAGCCGCACCTTCGAGTAATTGCGTCAGTTTCGGGTCGTTTTGGACTCCGGGCACGCCGCGCTTGTAGGTGAGTTCGTACTTAGCGCCGTAAGTCGCGCAGACGCTGGACACAATTTGTTCGATCCAAGCGGGTAGTTTTTCGTGGGTTTCGGGATGTAGCGATCGCACGGTTCCTAATAATTTTACGCGATCGGCAATCACGTTTGGAGCTCGCCCGCCGCTAATTTGCCCGATCGTCAAAACCACAGGCCTCAAAGGATTTTGCGTGCGACTAATCGCCTGCTGCAAAGTAGTAATAATCTGAGAAGCAATCCAAATTGCATCGATCGCCTCGTGAGGACGCGCACCGTGGCCAGATTCACCAATTACAATCAATTCTAGGTCATCCGCCGCCGCCGTCAGGGCCCCGTGACGGATACCGATACAACCGCCGGGAATCGTCGGAAAAACGTGCACTCCGAGGATGCCATCAACATCTTGCATCGCCCCATCTGCAATCATCCAGCGAGCACCTTGGGCAATCTCTTCCGCCGGCTGAAACAAAAAGCGCACATTACCAGAAAATTTTTCTTTTAACTCAGACAATATCATCGCTGCGCCCAAACCCACCGTAGTGTGGATATCGTGGCCGCAGGCGTGCATCACTCCCTCGTTGCGCGAGGCAAATTCTAAATTAGTACGTTCTTGAATCGGTAAAGCGTCCATATCAGTGCGAATTGCTAGCCAGCGAGACTCGTTGCTGTTAGTTTTGAGTTCGCCGAGGACTCCGGTTTTCCCGATTCCTTCCGTGGCGCGGACTCCGCTAGAAGCGAGCACTCCGGCTACATAGGCCGCAGTTTGATATTCTTGGCCGCTGAGTTCGGGGTGCGAGTGAATGTGGCGGCGAATTTCGGTTAAACGGGGTGCGAGGGTGGCTGCTAGTTCTTGGATGCGGGCAAGCATGGATTATGTTGGGGAGAGCTTTAATCCACTAGGTTAACGCAAATGCTTGGCTGTGAACTGGGTTGTAGGTGGAAAAAGTGCGATCGGGCGATCGGGCTTTTGATAGTAATGCTATTGCGTTGGTGAATTAGATTTTTTTTATTAACCGCAGAGGGCGCAGAGAACGCAGAGAAAAAAGAGTTAGGCATAAATCGGGGATAGGAGTCAATATTATAGGTTAAAATACTGACTTGAGTTGAACAAATATTGTTGTGATATCATCAAGCATTAATTTGTTATTTGAAATAATTTAATATGCTTAATTTTGGATTGTGGAATTTGATTATCATCATAGCAGTCGCTTTATTTCTCAAACACAATTGGCGACTTGACACCGAAAAAACAGCCTGGTCAAATTCTTTATTTTTAAAACATCATTCAATGCAACGGTTGAGTCATTTTTTCAGTCAACCGATCGCCCACTTTATTTTACAAGCATTAATTGTATTAATTGTAACCAGATTCCTCTGCTATACAGGTTGGCTGGTTTACGATCTGACTCATCGGCCCGATCCGCCTTACTGGGATTTTAAGTGGTTTTATGTAGCCAGTAAATTAGCACACGAGCATTTGAGTCCCTTTAATGTCGAGGTATTTAACGCTGGTTTCTGTAGGATGACAAAAGTGTGTGGATTTATCCCATCTTTTGTGTATCCACCTAATATCATTCCTGTACTCTGGTTTCTCGGTTATTTCCCGATAAAGACTGCATTCACAATCTGGACTATGCTGCATCTGATAGCAATAGCATTGGTATTGTGGGGAGCAAATATTCTGTTGGAGTCGCACTCACCAGCTTTGAGAACTACTTGCACTATATCAATTGTATTGCTCTACGGTTTCGTTTTCGACCTGCAAGTTGGCAATGTGGCTAGTTTTATTGCCGTGATGCTGTTGTGGATGTTTATTTTTGCCAGTAAAAATCAGGATATACTTGCAGGATTTTTATTGGGAACCGCCCTATTTAAACCAACCTTAGTTATCTTGTTTGTTCCTTATTTTTTAATCAAAAGACGGTTTAAGCTAGTTTGTATATCAATAGTCACGGTAATTTGTTTGGGATTTATCGGTTTAGCTGTAACAGGCAATTCCTTAACAGGATTTTTACAGGATGCAACTCGTGGCTTTCCACTATGGTTGAACGATCCATCAAATAATGCTTACATTTCAATGAGTCGCATCGATTTAAGGGTTTTGGGGCCGAGATTTTTCGCCCACAATCCGTTAGTTTCTAAGCTATTTTCTAACTTGATTGTTCTGGCGTTAGTTGGTTTAGTGAGTTGGTATTTTTACCAAGAACAATCTCGCACTGCTTGGTCAAAAAATATTTACTTGTCTGAAATGGTGCTCATTTCCTGTTTGAGTATTGCGATTAACTATTCACAGCCCACCAGTTCGGTGATGCTAGCACCTGCGGTAGTTTTTTTGCTGAATGATTTGTGTTTTCAGATTAAACATTGTGCCTTTTCTCGGCAAAGAATGTCTGTTTGGTTATTGGGAGTTTGCTGTCTTCTGGTGCAAACAGCAGTGATTCATCGCTGGCTGTTAGTTTTCATCGGGAAGCGGTGGAATTGGAAAGCGGGAGAATTGCCTTATATCTTGAAAGTAACTATTTTTTCATTACCTAGTTATGCGATTTTAGGAATTACCTTAAGTGTTTTAGCCTTAGCAATTACATCTGTTCGTCAAAAACAAGTCTAGGTTCGTAGTGAGGACTTTAGTCCGCAAAAATTGATTTTGGCGGACTGAAGTCCTCACTACAAACCTCATCATTTATGAAGTTAATTCCAAAAGATCCATCAAAAACTTCATAAAATTTGCCAAAGCCGGAACTTCCTGCTCTGTCTGTTCGCTAACCCAATTATTATCTGCTATACTCGTTGTATTGGTCTTGCCTGGTTTGAGAACGCTGACAACCGTAGCAACTAAAGCTTTCTGATAGTCAAACGGGCCCCAATTATTTTTGTGTTCCTCAGACAGTCCATTCAAATAAGCGATCGCACAATTCATCACTTCAGGATAGACAACACTGCCGCACTCGCACAACAAATTATCCAAAACACCTTGCTGCTGATTGTCTGGCAAAATATAAATCCCAGTTCGCGGTGGCCCTTCCTGACAAATTCCTGCCTGATTTGGAAATCCTGGAAAATCATTCTGAAATTGCTGACAATAGTCTCTCGCAACAATATCGGGATGCTTTTTGTCAGAATCAGCAACTATTCCAAAGGCTGCAATATCTGTTTTATATTCAGGATTGGCCGACAAAATGTCATTTAAATTAGTCGGAAGATTGCTTCCTTCACCTTCATAAATTGCTACCGAAAGGCTCTCTGTGAATAGAATAGAAGGCATATTAAGACCTTTGTACAAGTTTCCTTTTTTGGGATAAGTAGGAATAAATTTCCGCCAGAATGGCTCTAACTGAGACTCTAATCCTTTAAAATTTTTAAAACCCAAAAGCTTCTTGAGAACCCTGCCGACAAAAGCTTGGTCGTGTCGCCCTTCTACTCCAATAATTGCATATCTCACACGCGAACCTCCAGACCCAAATCCTCCCGCAATCTGTGCAGTCTTTCCCGTTCAAGTCTGATTGCTTTAGTTTGTGATTCCTTTTTTTCCAAACGATAAAGAACTAAATCTGTTTCTGAATCGCTAGCATCCAACATCGCATCAATTGCTTCTAAACTGTGGGTAGTTGCAAATAATTGCACGTCCAATCGCTGACACCAATCCACAATCCAAGCAAAGGAACTGCTAAGTGCTTCAGTATGAATCGCGGTTTCTATCTCGTCTATTAATAAAACACCACCCTCCACTTTTACCAGTGTTAAAGCAATGAACAACAAACGCCGCACCCCATCACCGAAAGCACTTACCGGTGAAATACCTACACGTTTGTGGTCGATATAGAGACTGGGACGTTTACCAGTTGGCGACAAAATTACTAAATCAGTAATTTCTGAATCCATCTGTTGAAGTAATTTGATTACTTCTGGCTTAATACCCAACAAAATAGCTTCTGACAGCAAGCTAATTTGTAACGGTTCTATTCTGTGAGAAAACGGTGTTACTGTATCAATTGGTAGTACCGCGGTCGAGCGATTTTTTCTATTAACAAAACGCTGATTTTCCCAAATTTCAAAACTTACTGATAATTCTTCGGGGTCAAAAGTTGTTGCTACTTTGAGTTCTAACTCAGCACCTCGGAGAATATTGTCAAATTCTATTTCGTCAATTTCTAGTTTAGATTCTGAGCTACTTTCTGTCTCGCTTAACTCCGAAATTCCTTCAAACTCTCGGTAAATTGCTCTCGATTCTGTGACAGGAAAATCGCCATTACTTGAAACATAAGTTTCTCCCTCATAGATATGGGTATGAGAGATTTCACTGTTTTGAGGAAACAACCATTTAAGTGCATCTAGCTGGGGTTTGCGAGAATATTTAATCTCTCGGCGCCATGATGTGTTTAGCCATTCCAACGGATCTAGGGGGCGACAATAGGTTGATATCGCCTCTAAAACGCTGGTTTTTCCTGAATTATTCCCACCAACCAAGATGTTGATTTGACCCAAGTCCTGCAAGTTCAAATCTCGCAGGCCTCGGAACCGATGGATGGTTAAATTGTCAAGGTGTTTCATAAACTTATGGCTGAGTTTAGTTGGTAAGATACGTCAGTAAAAATTAGGTAAAAGACACCGAATATTCTGAGGGTAAATCCAAAAATTTTAGATAAAAATTTCAGATTCCAGATTCATCTGTGCAGTAATAAATCTAAAATCTAAAATCTAAAATCTAAAATCCACTGGCGCACCTACAATAACTATGACTTAGACTCTGACTTGGGTGTATAAGTCGATCGCACTTGCAACTCCTTTAACTGCTTGTCATCCACGCCAGCAGGCGCATTCGTCAGCAAACAACCAGCCTGCTGCGTCTTCGGAAACGCGATCACATCCCTGATCGACTCTTCGCCAGCCAACAGCATCACCAATCGATCCAAGCCGTAAGCAATCCCTCCGTGGGGGGGAGTTCCGTACTCGAACGCATCCAGCAAAAAGCCGAACTTATTATAAGCTTCCTCTGTCGATAAGCCGATCGCCTCAAACACCTTTTCCTGAACATCCCGCTGATAAATCCGCAGAGAACCACCGCCCACTTCCGTGCCGTTTAACACCAAGTCATAAGCTTGAGCTCTCGCCGTCTTCAAATCGTCAATATCGTCCGGATGCGGCGCAGTAAACGGGTGGTGGATGGCTTCTAAACGCTTCTCGTCAGCGTTCCATTCAAACATCGGGAAATCTGTCACCCACAGCAGATTGATTTTGTCTTTGTCAATCAATCCCAATTCATTACCAACGAACAAACGCAATCTATCCAAAGTCTTATTGACAGTTGTCGCGTCGGCTGCTGCAAATAACAACAAATGACCTGGTTGTGCGCCCGTGCGATCGAGCAATTCCTGTTTTTGAGCTTCCGTCAAATTATCCTTAATTGCGCCGATCGTATCAATTTCGCCATTTTCCCGCACGCGAATAAAAGCTAATCCCTTCGCACCGGCTTCGCTGGCTTCCTTAAACAAATCACCACCCGGTTTAATCCGCACGTTAGAAATCGCATCGTTACCGCCGGGAATCGGCAAAATTTTCACAATTCCGCCCGCAGCCACCGCCCCGGAAAATACCTTAAATCCCGAATCTTTCATCAAATCGGAAACATCGACTAATTCCATACCGAAACGAGTATCCGGTTTGTCGCTACCGTAGCGATCCATGGCTTCGGCGTAAGTCAAACGGGGGAAAGGACGAGTCAACTCTACGCCTTTCACGCTTTGGAAAATCTGGGAGACTAAACCTTCATTTAATTCGATGATTTCTTCCAAAGACATGAAACTCATTTCCATGTCTAACTGCGTAAATTCCGGCTGTCTGTCGGCGCGCAAATCTTCATCGCGGAAACAGCGAGCAATTTGATAATATCTGTCCATACCCGAAACCATCAACAATTGTTTGAACAATTGTGGCGATTGCGGCAAAGCGTACCAGTCGCCCAAGTTGACGCGGCTGGGTACTAAATAATCTCTCGCACCTTCGGGAGTCGATCGCGTTAAAATCGGCGTTTCAACTTCAATAAAACCCCCAACGTCTTCGAGGTGGCGGCGCATAGCTTTGACAACTTGGTGGCGAAGCTGCAAATTCCGACTCATGCGATCGCGCCGCAAGTCCAAATAGCGATATTTCAGGCGCAAATCTTCCCGCACGCTTTCAGTATCCGCCGTCGAAATCTGAAACGGTAACTGTTTGCGTACCGCATTCAACAACTCAATTTCGTCAGCGTAAATTTCTACTTCACCCGTAGGTAATTTGAGGTTGAGGGAATCTTCGGGGCGGCTGGTGACTCTACCCGTAATTTTCACCACGTATTCGCCGCGCAAAGCCTCAGCCCCGTGATAGGAGTCAGGGGTACGTTGTGGATCGCTGACAATTTGCACAATACCCGATCGATCGCGCACATCGAGAAAAATCACCCCGCCATGATCGCGGCGGCGATCCACCCACCCGTACAGGGTGACAGTCTCTCCGATGTGTTTGCTTCGCAGTTCGCCGCAGTAGTAAGTTCTCATGGTTGGGGGTTATGGACTAAAAATAAAGCTTTTTAATTATGCAGTATGCCTGAACATTGCGTTCAATGCAAATGCAGGCCAAATCGCCCCTCGCCCGCCGGAGGCTCAAAACCGGGCGGGCTGTAGCGCCAACATCCCCAGATTGTTGCGTCCAATCTTTTTACCGGAAAAATGGGTCTAAAGCCCCGTCGTTCACGACGGCTTTTTCTTGGGGAGCGACCTTATTAACTCCCTAAGAATCTCAGTCTTTGTTCTGCCGACAGCTTTGCAATAAGCTTCAAGAACTTCTAGCTCCCAATCCTCTAATCGAAAATCTAACCGTTTCTTCATGATATTGTACGGATTTATAATGTACAATAGTAGCATGAAAACCCTGAAGTTCAAGCTGTATCAACACAAGCGGAATCGATTTCTCAAGCGGTCAATTAACGCTGCTGGAGTCATCTATAACCACTGTATTGCGCTGCACAAACGGTACTACCGGATGTGGGGCAAGCACTTGAACTGTGCAAAACTTCAGGCTCACATTGCAAAACTGCGTCACCGTAAAGAGTTTTGGCAACAGGTTGGATCTCAAGCAGTACAGGATATCTGCCAGCGCATTGAGAAAGCCTATCAACTGTTCTTCAAACATCACAAAAAAGGAGTTAGACCGCCCAACTTCAAAAAAGTCAGACGGTACAAGTCGTTCACGCTCAAGCAAGCTGGCTACAAATTCTTAGGTGGGAATCGAATTAAGATTGGAAGCAAGGTCTATCAGTATTGGAACTCACGAGAGATTGAAGGAACGGTCAAGACCCTGACGATTAAACGGACTCCGCTAGGAGAACTGTTTATGGTCGTGGTCGTTGACAGCGTGATTGAGCCACAAAACAAAGTCGAGACGAGTAGAATCGCTGGCTTTGATTTTGGCTTAAAAACGTTTCTCACTGTCTCGGACGGTTCTCAAATTGAATCGCCTCAATTCCTCAAACAGTCGCTCAATGTCATCAAGAAAGCCAATCGTCAGCACTCCAAGAAGGTGAAGGGTTCGGCGAACCGAGAACGCGCCAGAAAGCATCTAGTTCGCAAGCATGAAGACGTTTCAAACCGTCGCTCTGATTGGTTCTGGAAACTTGCTCATGACTTGACCGACAGGTTTGATGTGCTGTGCTTTGAGACGTTGAACCTCAAAGGAATGCAGCGTCTTTGGGGACGCAAAATCTCTGACTTGGCATTCGGAGAGTTCATCAAGATTCTCGAATGGGTTGCTCAGAAGAAAGAGAAACAAGTCGTGTTCATCGATCGTTGGTATCCATCCAGTAAAACGTGCAACCATTGTGGGCACGTTCTAAAAGAATTGGATCTGTCAGTTAGAGAATGGCGTTGTGCGTCCTGCCAGTCTGTGAATGGCAGAGATGAAAACGCAGCTAAGAATCACTTGCTTGCTTTTCTTCGCATCAACCGCTCTGCGTTAGGCAATGTTAGACAGGCTCCGCCTGCAATTGCTGTCTGACCTTAGAATCCCCCGTGCTTCAGCCGGGGGAGTATGTCAAGAATCGCCACGATTGCTGCGAGACTTCTCAACAAACGTCGTTAGCGCGTTCCAGGCAGACTTCGCCGTCTCTTTCAAGCGAGTCCCTAGCGACTCAATTTCTCCTACCACAACGTGCCAATTTTTTTCAGTTTCCTTGTGAATATGGTCAACAGCTTGATCGAGGCGATCGCGTTCGATCAATTTGTTTTTTTCCACCGCTTCTCGCGCTTGTCGCACTGCTTTTAAATAAGCTTCGCGACTGACTTCGCCTGCATCCTGCACCTGCGCTTGCGCCCGAGTTTTGATCGCATCCACTACCAGCCAATTTTTCTCAGATTCCTTTTTCAGCAACCCGACAGCATCTGTTACTCTCTCTTTGGCGATCGACTTATTTTGTGCGATCGCCGCCGACGCTTTAGTCAGAGCTTTCAAATAAGCTTCGCGGGTGAGATCCCCCGCTGCTTGGACTTCGGCGGCGGCGCGTTTTTTAATTGCTTCAAACAAAGCCGCAGTTTCTGCGATCGTCTCATCAGTCGCCTCGGGCATCTCTTTTTTAACGATCGCCGTCGTTTCCAGAGTTGCTTCTAAAATTGTTTCCTCGGTCACTTTTGGATCTGTCATAACGATTATCTCCTTTCTGCATCCGCGGCAGCGGAATTTGTATGTTTAATGCCAGAATTCATTCCTGGCAGTTCAGACTTATGATCGCGAATTAAATAACTTACAATTTTAATTGTTATCGTGGGATGGGCGTCCCGCCCGTCCTATTAGGACGGGCGGGACGCCCATCCCACAAACTTGTGGAAGTTATTTAATTCTCATTCCTTATCTCAAAAATATTACCAAAAAGAATTGGTTGAGGGCCTCTCACTTTTAGGTAAAAATTAAAATCAGACTATTCGTCGATCCAATCCTTTTCCTGACCGGGAGAAGTCGCTATCAACTGTCAACTGAGGGCGGGCACAGGGGCACCGCCCCTACCAACTGAGGGCGGGCACAGGGGCACCGCCCCTACCAACTGCCAACTATCAACTGTCAACTGTCAACTGAATCACGTTCTCTTACATCTTATCTACCAAAGTAGAGTTCGTGTGTCGGATATCGCCAACTTACAGGTACGGTTTAGCGCACTTTAATTTTGCCTAAGTCTCTATACCTAAAACAACTTGGTTTCGCAACAGTATCAAACTTGGCAATTAAATCCTTTCCCTTTTGCTATTGAGTTTCTCCGAACTCGCTCGAACATAACAACTCGTGGTTTTTTTGTGCCTGCTGCCAAGATTCGGGAAATTTGTATTGAGATAGTAGAATATCTTGCAGCGCGACTTTCATCTGATTTGCACAGATATCCGGTGGGACTTGGCTCGTTCCCGTACCCAGCCATGGAATAGCAATAGTTTCAATGATATGTTTGACTGGCGTTCCGTCTGGAACCGTGCCAAATTTTACCAGAGTTAAAATAGCGCGGGTTGCTAGATAGACATTTACTGTCTCTGTTAAAACTGTCGGAACTCGCATAGTTGGGGCAGCAATTAAATAGGGAATTTCATTGTGATCGGTGTCTACAACTTCTGCTGTTCCTACTAATAGCTCGCCGTGATGGCGAGTTTGAATTAGTTTTTGCAGGCGTTCTTCAACGCGATCGCCAAAATATGCCATAATTTCTAAATCTAAGCCCCAGCCCATGAAGCCAAAACTATTGGTAGGACTAACAATGGCATCGCATTTCACCTCAAAAATTGAGCTGCGGTGTATCTTAACGTTTTCAATATTGCCACAAGTTTTTTCCCAGGCTCTCACTAAGTCATCGTCGGCGGCAGCCAGCACAATTTGCATACATACTCTCTATAAATTTTTATGGCGAACAGCCGATCGCGATCGCCAATTTAATCATACAATATTTTAGATGAGTCCGCTCAATCTCACATCTCAAATCGCCAACTGGAAAATCGTTTGATGTTGCAAGACCCAAATCTCCGCCACCCGATCGCAATTAGTTTCGGTGCCATTGCTGGCGCGCTGAGTCGGTATTATATCACCTTGTGGTTTGCCAACCGTTTCGGGACGGCTTTTCCCTACGGAACTTTTTTTATTAACATCAGCGGTTGCTTGGCTATGGGATTTGTGATCACCCTCGCTGTTGAACGGGTGCCGCCTGTTCCCTCGGAGGTACGGTTAATGGTTGCGACGGGATTTTTGGGAGCTTATACTACTTTTTCGACTTACGGTTTAGAGACGAATGTCTTGTTGCGCGATCGAGCTTACAATTTTGCCGCTTTTTACTGGGCTGGCAGTGCCATACTAGGAGTAATCGCCGTTCAGTTAGGCATCATTATAGCACGAATTTGTAAATAGATAAAATCGGTTTATGCAAATAACATAGTTTTGGATCGCATCGTATTTACATATTTAATATTTGCCTTTTATTGGGAATAGTTAAATTAGTTATCGCCTATTTTCTTGCGTTTAATAATCGGTTTTAAATTCGCAGATTGCGTCGGAATTGTATAATTTGCAACCGCTGTGGATATTCTCGAAATTTGATCGGCACTTAAGCAGTTTGGTGAATTGACTAACATCTTTTGCAGTGCTGAGAACCCGTGCAATACTGGAACCGAGCAATCAGTTGTTCCTACCCATCGGGCAACAGTAAATATCACTGGAGCAACAATCGTATTATTAGGAAAGTTAGGAACTTCAGATGCAATCCACTGCTCAAACATTTTCCGATGAAAGGCACTTTGAGAAGTAGGACTTTTGGCAACTGCTACCCATTTGTCCCTTTCGCGTCTTTTCCACTTATCCTTGTAGGCGCTGAATGACCCGTTCCAAGTTTTCACTTCCACTAAAAAAACACCGCCAGAACCAACTATTAAAAGGTCTATTTCTGTTAGCCTTCCCATGGCAGCAGGTATCAAAGCATTGTTGAACATCGTCCAGGTATCCGGCATAGATTGAAGGAGCAGCGAGATAAGTTCCTCTCCCATACTGCCTTTGAGCTGATTCTTAAATTGGCGAATGTCAAAGACAACTCCTCCCAACGAACTCAAAAAGCCATCGCCTAAATGATCTTGAAATTCTTCTCGCTTGGCTGATATATTTTTGTCTACTTGATTTTGGAAAGCTGAGCGGAGCGACGCGGATTGTTGAAGGAGGATCATATTCTATACGGGGGTAGTGTTTTCATCTGCGCGAGCGATCTAAATCTAGACAGCAGCATAATACCGCAGCAAAGCTTAACTTATCTAGCAAGCATATCATTAAAAACTTACTTGATGGCTCTCGCCTATAAAATTAATAAATTTATAGACATTTGTTATACTTTATACATTTTAGGAGATTTAAACTAATATTTAAAGCATTCTACTGGCAACTACTAACATGACATAGAATCAAGATTTTCCTCAGAAAGCAGCCCTAAAATTTGTGTTTTTCCTAGGAATTCTCAGCCTCTGCGCCGATGCTATGTACGAAGGCGCATGCAGCATAGCCGAAGCTTATTTAGGAACTTTGGGAGCTAGCGGTACTTGAGTAGGTTTAGTAGCAGGTTCCGGCTAGTTAATTGGCTACGGATTGCCCTTGTTCGCGGGCTAGCTCAGCGACCAAACTAGACAGTATTGGAAAATTACAACCCTCGGTTCTTTCATAAATACAGCAGTTGTACCGCTGTTGGCTTTAACAGGAACTTGGCAAGCCACCGCTACATTAATGATAGCTGAACGCACAGGAAAAGCAATTCGCACTCCAGCCCGCGACGTGCTGCTTTCCCACGCAGCTATTAAAGTTGGTAAAGGTTTCGGCTTTGGTTTGCACGAAACCCTCGATCGCCTCCGTGCAACATTCTGGCCCTCACCGCTGTCGCAGCAATGCTTTATTTTAAATTTGGCGATCGCCCAAGCTTGCCAATTTTGGCTGTGCCAACTTTTTAGGGCTGACAGTGCTGTTGGTAATTCCGCGAATTTATCCTAATTTAGGCAATTTTGAAGCAGGAGGGCTGGAAATCCAGCAGGAAGGTCTGCCGAGGATATTTTTGGTCTCTCTAGGGCTGTAGGGCTGATTTTCCGTGGATTGCCTTTGACTTTCACAAAAGGGCGCGCGATCGCCCGACTATACCAAATTCCGCTATTGTATTGTGGCGCTGGCGCAGCAGCCGCTTTAATCTTGGGGCTGCAAGCTCGATCGCACCCACATCTGGGCCCTCCTATTGACAGCGGTTTTCTCTTCACTGTTAGCCCCGTGGGAATTATCCAGCAGCAGCCATTGCTGGGAATCACTCGATCGGGTATAAGTATGGGAACCGTAGAATCGATTTAGAAAGCCACAGCAGCCAGACTCGCACCTGTCGGCAAAAGAGGTTCCGCCTGTGGGATATTTAACACAGGCTATGGCTTATCATAGTTTCTGGGCAGTTTGGCGATGGGAATTTTGTACGATCGCTCAATTATAGAGCTGGTTGTATTTTCAGTTGCGCTCCAACTCGCTGCTCTTCCAGTCTTATTCCTGATGAAAAAGCGATCGCCCGTCGCGGACGATCGATCAAATAGTCGGCAGTAACTTGTCAGTAATTAGCTATCAGTTATCAGTTAGAGAGATTTTTTGACTTATGAATGTTAACTGCTGACTGCCTGCTGCTGACTAATAACTAAATTTAAACAACAAGCGAGGGGGTTTAGTTGTGGTAGCTAAAACAGCAACAGAGTACCTGATTACCTTAGAAGGTGTCAGCAAGGCTTACCAGCAGCCCAACGGTCAACAAATATCTATTTTAGAGCCAATTAATTTAGAGTTGCGAGCGGGCGAAATAGTCGCCTTGCTAGGGCCTTCCGGCTCAGGAAAATCTACATTAATGCGGATAATTGCCGGACTTATCCCCCCCAGCAACGGTCAAGTTCTATATCACAACCGTCCTTTAGTCGGGTTAAATCCGGGAGTGGCAATTGTATTTCAAAACTTTGCCCTTTATCCCTGGCTGACGGTATTAGAAAATGTAGAACTCGGCTTAAAAGCTAAAGGAGAAATGCCCGAATCGAGGCGCCAAAAAGCCTTGCGTATGATAGACATTATCGGTTTAGACGGATTTGAAAATGCCTATCCCAAAGAACTCTCCGGCGGAATGCGGCAGCGGGTGGGATTTGCTAGAGCTCTGGCGGTAGAACCCGAACTGCTCTGCATGGATGAACCGTTTTCAGCTTTAGACGTGCTGACCGCAGAAAACTTGCGGTTTGAGTTATTAGATTTGTGGTTAGAAAAAAAAATTCCCACTAAAGCTGTGTTAATCGTAACTCACGGGATTGAGGAAGCAGTAATTTTAGCCGATCGCATTGTAGTCTTGGGTCGCAATCCCGGGCGAATTCGCGCCGAACTGACAGTAACTTTGCCACACTACCGCGATCGCAAAACAGCGGCATTTCAAGCTCTCGTAGACCAAGTTTACAAAATCCTCACCAATCCAGAACTAAGCTGCGAAACAGTCACAGCACCTGCTAAAAGTACCGCTGCTGTCTCCCAACCTCAACCAGTCCCAACCACCAAATATCAATCTCTGCCGCAAGTGCGTACGGGTGCGATCGCAGGTCTGTTAGAACTCTTAGAAGACCGCAAAGAGAAAGACCTCTACCGCCTCGGTCAAGAATTGATGTTAGAAGTTGACGACATTTTGCCGATCGTCGAAGCAGCAAAATTAATGGAATTTCTGGTAATCCAAGAAGGCGACCTCCACCTCACTCCTGTGGGAAATCAGTTTATTGCCGGCGGAATTGACCAGCGAAAACAAATTGTACGCACCCAAATTCTCAGCAACATTCGCCTCGTACAGCAAATTTCTCGAATGCTTCAGGCCAAGCGCAATCACCGCATTTCCGAAGAACTAATTCTCGATATTCTCGAAGCCCACTTTAGCCCCCAAGAAGCCATGCGGCAATTGCAAACTGCTATTGATTGGGGTCGCTATGCAGAATTGTACAGCTACGACGAACCCGGAGGCGAAATCTTCCTAGAATCCGAAGAACCCAAAAATGAGTAGTCATTAGTCATTGGTCATCTTGCCCGCTCGCGAAGCCGAAGGGTGGTCATTGGTCATTGGTCTGTCAACTGTCAACTGTTAACTGTCAACTGTCAACTGTTAACTGTCAACTGTCAACTCTTCGACTCCCCTCGACTTCGCGGGCGGGCAAGTCGCGAGCGCGCAAGCTGTCAACCCCTCGACTTCGCGGGCGGGCTCTTCTGTCAACTATCAACTGTCAACTGTCAACTGTCAACTATCAACTGTCAACTATCAACTGTCAACTGTCAACTGTCAACTGCCAACTGTTAACTCTTCCTTTTGCATTATGACAAGACCTCTAACACCTGCCAATAAAACTATAGAAAGGTCAGCTTGGACTTGGCAAGATGGCTTGCTGATTCTAGCAATCTTCTCTCTAATTTTAGTAATCGTCCAAACAGCTTCTCAATTCAGCAGCGACTACAACCCTAATTTTAAAATTGAGACCACGCTAAATGTCTTACCAGCATATACAGCCCAGAGTCTTTTACGCATGGCAGCAGCCTATTTTTTATCGCTGCTGTTTACCCTAGTTTATGCTTATTCTGCTTATCGCTCACCCCTAGTAGCTAAAATTTTAATTCCATTGTTAGACATTTTACAGTCAATTCCGGTTTTATCTTTTTTGCCCGGAGTTGTTTTAGCACTAATTACTTTATTTCCCGGTCAAAGAATCGGCGTCGAACTCGCATCGATTATCCTAATATTTACGGGTATGACTTGGAATATGACCTTTAGTTTCTATCAGTCTCTTTCCGGCATCCCACGAGAACTTAAGGAAGCTGCTCAAGTTTACAGGCTCAATGCTTGGCAGCAATTCTGGACGTTAGAGTTGCCCGCCGGCGCGATCGGACTGGTGTGGAACAGTGTCATGTCAGTGGCGGGTGGCTGGTTTTTCTTGATTGCGATCGAATCTTTTACCTTAGGCGATAAAAACTTTCATCTACCCGGACTCGGTTCCTATTTGGGTAAGGCAGCCAATGAAGGCAATTTTGGGGCGATCGGCTGGGGTTTAGCAGTATTAATTGGTGTGATTGTAGCCATAGACTTTTTTATCTGGCAGCCTTTGATTGCTTGGGTGGAAAAGTTTAAATATCAAGCAGTAGAAGCTACTAATGTACCGCAGTCTAAGGTGTTGGATTTTTTAAGGCGCTCGGCGACGCTGCGGGTGATAAAGTCGCGCCTATCGCCGATCGGTGAGAGTTTCGATCGCGGTTTGGCAAGAGCTTTTGTACCTGCTAGTATGCCCGCAACTCCTCGCGAACAAAGGCGGCTCGGTAATTGGATAAATTGGATATTTGTCAGCGGGTTTACCGCGATCGTCCTTTGGGGAACGTGGGAAGCTGTGATGCTGCTGCGCTTGCTGAGTTTGTCTGACTGGCAAAAAGTCATCGGAGGTGCATTTTTTACAGCTTTGCGAGTGATTTGCGCCTTATTTTTATCGCTGTTGTGGACAGTACCCGTCGGAGTCGCGATCGGTAGAAATCCGCGTTTAGCTCAGATTTTGCAGCCCTTCGTACAAATAGCCGCCTCTGTACCCGCAACGGCTTTATTTCCCGTATTGTTGCTAGCTTTGATTCGCGCTGGAGGTGGCTTGCAGATTGGTTCTGTCGCACTGATGATGTTGGGTACAATGTGGTACGTGCTGTTTAATGTGATTGCAGGCGCTCAAGCCATACCTGCGGAGTTATTTGAAGCTGCACAAGTTTACAAACTTTCTCTGATCCAGCGTTGGCAAACCTTAATCATGCCCGGGATTTTTCCTTATTTAATCACAGGAATCATCACAGCGGTTGGCGGAGCTTGGAATGCCAGTATTGTCAGCGAATACGTGCAGTTTCAAGGTCAAATAATTAAAACTAGCGGTTTGGGCGAGACGATTTCCGAAGCAACGGCATCGGGGAATTTTCCTTTACTGTTAGCGGCTACTTCTGTAATGTCGCTGTTGGTAGTATTAACTAACCGTTTAGTGTGGCGCCCACTTTACCGTTTGGCACAAGAAAAATATCAATTGTTAGTTTAAGTCGATTGACAGTTGACAGTTGACAGTTGACAGTTGACAGTATACGCATTCTCAACGGCGATGAGGTATGTCAGATAATCGGTAATTGGTAATCGGTAATTAATAATAATCGGTAATTAATAATAATCGGTAATTGGTAATTGGTAATCGGTAATTGGTAGTCGAGCGCGCTGTCTTGAACTCAGACTTTTTTGGGCTAGCTCGAAAACATCATACCAAGAAACTAGGTTTCGACAATACATCTTGGTTTTGGTGGTGCCGCATCTGCCAAAAAATTCGGTTGCTCGCGCCGCCCGTGTAAATCGTATGACTACCAGTGGTGTCAATAGGCTATAAACTGGATTCAGGAAGGCGTGCAGCACAGGTTTATACCAGTTACCCCAAAAATGCAACTGTAGGTCAAGTCCAAATCTGCTGACTCAGTAAGTCATTCCCAATTCTTTAATCCCAAATCCCAAATCCCAAATCCCAAATCCCAAATCCCAAATTCCAAATTCCAATTCTTTAATCTAAAATCTAAAATCTAAAATCTAAAATTGCATGAGGAGGGTCATCAGTGACGGAAAACAATTATCAATCCTCTTCGCTACCGGGCTACGCGCGCAAAGAATTGCGGGAATTAGTTCGATCGCAGTTAAAGGCTTTGCTCGAACAAGGAGACTTTCAAGGAGCAAAAGCGATTTTGCACCCGGTGCAGGAAGCAGACATCGCTGAAGCCATCGAAGGCCTGCCGGAAACCATGCAAGTAATAGCTTTCCGGTTGCTTTCCAAAGACGAAGCGATCGCAGTTTACGAATATCTCGACTCCAGCGTTCAGCAGTCGCTCTGCGAAAAATTCAAACGCCAAGAAGTCCTCGATATTGTAGACAAAATGTCCCCGGACGATCGAGCTAAACTGTTTGACGAACTGCCGGCAATTTTAGTCCGCCGCCTCTTGGGTCAATTGAGCCCCACGGAACGCGAAGCTACAGCCCAACTCTTGGGTTACGAAGCCAGCACCGCCGGCCGGATCATGACCCCAGAATACATTTCTCTGAAAGAAAGCTTTACCGTCACCCAAGCTTTAGACAGAATTCGCTCTTTGGCTAAAACTACCGAAACCATTTATTCTCTTTACGTCACCGACGCCGGACGCAGGTTGACCGGCATTTTATCCCTGCGGGATTTAGTCACTTCCCCCCTCGAAAAAACCGTGGGCGAAATTATGACCCGCGAGGCCGTTTCTGTTCAAACTGGAACAGATAGAGAAGAAGTTGCTCGCCTGATCCAGCGTTACGATTTTTTGGCTGTTCCCGTTGTAGACCGGGAACAGCGTCTCGTCGGGATCGTTACAGTTGACGACGCGATCGACATTCTAGAACAAGAAGCTGATAAAGATATTTATACCTTGGGCGGCGTCCAGTCCGGCGGCGACAATTATTTTCAGACCGATTTAATCACCGTTGCTCGCAAAAGGGTGGTGTGGCTGTTTGTTTTGCTGTTAACCAATACAGTCACGGGCGCAATTATTAGAGCTCAAGAAGATATTTTGCACCAAGTAGTTGCCCTAGCAGCGTTTATTCCGCTGCTGACGGGCACTGGAGGCAATGTCGGAGCTCAGTCCTCAACTGTGGTAATTCGCGGTTTGAACACTGACGAAATTACAGCCATGGGCCCGTTGCAAGTAATTGTACGCGAGGGGATGGCGGGAGCGCTGCTAGGAGCTATATTAGGGACTGTAGCCACGGGTTGGGCTTATACTCTGCAAGGAAATTTAGCAGTAGCTATCGCGGTGGGAGTGAGTTTGCTGGCGATCGCCATTTTAGCTTCTATTGCCGGTTCAGCTCTGCCGTTTCTGTTTCGTTCTTTGGGTTTAGACCCCGCTTTAATGTCTGCCCCTTTTATTACCACCGCCGTTGATGTGCTCGGAGTTTTGATTTATTTCACTTTAGCTAGGATAATTTTGCGAATATAATATATTTAATTAAATGACTGTCAAAAAACACTTATTTTTTTAACTGATATTGAATTAAGTCTCCAAAGCGCTCGTGCTTACTTAATTTTTACCTACTACTTCTAGTCTCAAAAAAGGCAATTATTCTGTGGCAATATGACCAGATTTTAGCTCATCCAGTGGCGAGTATAAAACATAAAAAATGCCATTAGAAAACACCAATTAGTGAAAAAAACCTGCAATTACATGATTTAATATAAAATCTAAAATCGGTCATTTGCCATTAAATTAAAAATCCAAAATCTATGTCACCATCTAATTCGCAAACAAAAATTCAGAATCCGAAGTCGAGCAATTTGTTAGAAAATGCTGAATTATTTTTTCTGGCTGCCTCGGCTGTGGGATTGGCTGCTAGTTTGGTTTTGCAGCAGAGCATTTATGTGGAAGTGCCGCTGGTGATTTCGCTGGTGTTGAATTTTATCAACCGGCAGAAGTTGCGCGGAAAAATTAAAACAAGTACGTCGGCAGTGTTCGATCGCGTAAATCAACAAGCAGCTACGAGCGATCGGGCGATCGAGCAATTGCAACTTGCAGTAAATACTATAGACGAAGCTCTCGCCCAAACATCACGCGAAAATCTCAATGTTGGGCCCGGAGAAAACGCCCACTCTCTAATTTCAGCAATTGAGAACCTGCGCCAGCGACTAATAATTTTAGAAAAAACTATCAAAATGATTCAAAGCGAGATCGAAATCACCAGCCGCCAATTCAAACAACGGCCAGAGTTGCAACAAGTCGAAACTTTGACAACAATCATTCTGGACTTGCAGCAGTTTATCAACGAACTGCCGCAGTGGGGGAGTTTGCAGCAGAGGCAGCTAACAGAACTTCAACAAAAAGTAGACAATGCTTTGGCTGAGCTGGCTCAAGAAGTCGCGAGCGTTCCCAGCCGCGTACAGGAGGCTGTAGCTAGTCACAGTGGCGAAATTCACCAAGCAGGTTCTGGTTTGAATGTTGCGGGTAGACCTAAAACCCAAAATGAGAAAATTCGGCAGAAATATCCCAGAGCTTATGTCAAGTGGAGTCACGATGAAGACGAGAATCTGAAGAAAGAATACGCTAGCGGCCAACAAATTGGTGAATTATCTCAAAGATTTCAGCGACAGCCTGCCGCCATTCGTTCGCGCTTACAAAAATTAGGATTGACAGTTGATTCAGTTGACAGTTCATTCAGTTGACAGTTGACAGTTCATTCAGTTGACAGTTGACAGTTGACAGCTTGCCCCGAGCGGAGTCGAGGGGTTGACAGTTCATTCAGTTGACAGTTGACAGTTGACAGTTCATTCAGTTGACAGACTAATGACCAATGACCAATGACTAATGACCAATGACTAATGACCAATGACCAATGACCAATGACCAATGACTAATGACCAATGACCACCCTTCGGCTTCGCGAGCGGGCGAGATGACCAATGACCAATGACCGTCATCACAGGGGATTCAAGCCCCCACCTTTAGGTGGATTGTTTTTAGGCAGGGGCTTAAATCCCCTGCCTAAAAACTTCGCTGTCAACTGTCAACCCCTCGACTTCGCTCGGGGCAAGCTGTCAACTGTCAACTGTTAACAATGACCTGTTTGACCAATAACAAAGCGATCGCCCTTTTTTTCAAAAGAGCGATCGCTTTATTTATTTATTTAGTAGCTGCTGCCAACAGCGGGCTACTAACATCATATGTCAAGGCTTTTTAACCTTGGTCTACCTCATTCTAGAAATCTTGCGGCAACAAAGAACTTAAACGCTCCAACAAAGGATCGGACTCCCGACGAGGAGCAACCTCAGCATCAGAAACTACATTATCATCCACCACAGACTCTGACTCAATCGGGTCAGGCTCTACTACTTTTGAAACTCGGGCAAAAGAAACTTGAGCAAACTTACTGTCAACACTCCCCTGCAACCGCTCCAACTGCGCGCCCAATTGACTCAGGTGATGTTCCAGTCCCTCCAAACGGCTTAATTCCTCAGCAGAAACATTGCGCTCGAACTCAGCAAATCTGACCGCAAGTTCAGCAATACGCTCTTCCAACCGCTGAGAGCTATCTGTAGAGCTAGCAGAAGAGCTAGCAGACTCAGATACAGACAAAAACTGCCACAAAGCTTGCTTGCAGAGATTGCTGAAAGTCTGATACTTCGTAAAAGCCAACTCTTTTTCAATAGCGGCCAGCAAAGTTTGATCCGCAGCATCTTCCGTAAACGCCACCGAGAAATTTGCCTTATTTTTTGCCCACAGTGCCATAGGGTTCAAGCCTTAATGCGTTACTTTATCGTGGCTAGCTGAGCCTCAGCATAAATAAACTGTCCCAAAGTATTAGCTTTCCGAGAAGGCTGAGCCAAGTGAGCCTTAAGATTGGCGTCTTTGAGCAAAGGTTGGAGAACCTCCCAGAAAAACTCGCCGCCACCGCCAGTCAGAACTACATCCGTTACTCGTTCTGGCAGCCACTGCACCAAACGTTCGGACAGTTCGTTAGCGAAAGCCTCCCGCAAATCTTTAATAATCGGATCTAAATTAGTCGGCTTAGTCGCTCCTCTGGGACGGTAGAAACGTTGACCTTCCGGTTTATTTACCGCTTCCAGTAAAGACAGGGATTGAGGGTCTGCCCCCGGAATTTTTGAGGCAACTTGTTCGTAGAATTTGTTCATGGCGAAGGAATCGCTTTTAGAAGCCGCCCGGGCGAACCGGAAACGATCGACCATTAACAAATCGGTAGTTTGGTGTCCGATATCGACAACCGCCACCGACAGTTCCGGCAACTCCGGCGTAAACTCCTTGTTGTCTTGAGCCTCGCACCAAATCAGGCTGCCGAATCCTTCCGGCATCACCCAAACGTGGCGGATATCAATTTCCAAGCGCTCGCCGCGGTACACCACGACGTGGGGAGAGCGCAGTTGGCTGATAATCTCTTCCTTTTCTTTCTCAAACTGATCTTGCGAATAAAAAGGCAAACCCAGCACTACTGCCATTTCGCCCTTCATCTGGAAATATCCAGCACAGGAAAAAACCTTTACCAAAGCATCCACTACTTTCGACTGGTCAGCGCCGCCGAGATTAGCCCCAAAGTCCGCAGCCAGTTGGCCGATGGCGTAACCCTTACCCTGGTGCTCCAGCCACATATCCAACAGAGGGTCTGTTGCTTTTGACTCAAAGCTGCCGCCCCGCACTTTTTCTACGGGCATAGTAGCCACGTTGGCGGGGATGAATACAACGCTATTGGGGTTGCGACTCACGCAAGCTTTTGTTGCTGTGCGACCCAAATCAGCACTAATAATCGATTTGTGAGAAGCGATCTTAGTCTGCTGCGTCAGCATAGCCGAATTAGGAACGAGCTGTCTAGTTGTCATTGAAAAGTGTTACCTCACTGAGCCTCACCATTATCATGCCTTATCGCTGGACACTGCCGCGCTTAAAGACAGTGGGTTTTGCGGCTATTTTTTTACTCTACCTAGATCGGTATTGAAATCAGCACCAAACATTATATTCGGGACGATCGCCCTTACCGTAACTAACCTAACTTTTTCTCGCGATCGACGATCGCCAGCATCTTGCTCGATGTTGCATTGTTAAGTTAAATTTAGTTAAGATTCTGAGTGTAAACTTTTGTCACGCTACTCCGAGACCGCCAGCTTACCCGATCTGTCCCCAATTCAAGGCACCCGCGTTTATGAAAATTTCTTGGCAAACTATACTACTTTGGACTTTACCGGCCCTAGTCATCGGCCTTTTCTTGTGGCAGGGAGCCTTTGCCCCATCCCCCGCAGAAATGAGCAAGAACACCGCCAGCACCCGCCTGAGCTACGGTAGATTCTTAGATTACCTCAATGCCGATCGAGTCACCAGCGTTGATTTGTACGACGGAGGCCGCACAGCGATCGTCCTAGCCGTAGATCCAGAACTCGACAATCACGAGCAGCGGTGGCGCGTGGACTTGCCGTCTAATGCTCCTGAACTCGTTTCTAGACTCAGAGACTCCAAAATCAGCTTTGACACTCACCCCCTCCGCAACGACGGCGCTATCTGGGGAGTTTTAGGCAATCTAGTATTTCCCCTGCTGTTAGTAGGAGGGCTGTTCTTCCTGTTCCGCCGCGGCGGCAACGTGCCCGGGGGCCCAGGTCAAGCCATGAATTTTGGCAAATCCAAAGCACGCTTTCAAATGGAAGCTAAAACAGGCGTACTGTTCGATGACGTAGCAGGCGTCGAAGAAGCCAAAGAAGAACTCGCCGAAGTCGTAACTTTCCTCAAAAAACCCGAACGCTTCACCGCAGTCGGCGCGAAGATTCCCAAAGGTGTGCTGCTAGTTGGCCCTCCCGGAACTGGCAAAACCATGCTGGCAAAAGCGATCGCAGGCGAAGCAGGCGTGCCTTTCTTCAGCATCTCCGGTTCAGAATTTGTGGAAATGTTCGTCGGTGTCGGCGCATCCCGCGTCCGCGACTTGTTCAAGAAAGCTAAAGAAAATGCTCCATGTATCATTTTTATCGATGAAATCGATGCAGTGGGTCGCCAGCGCGGCGCCGGCATCGGTGGCGGTAACGACGAACGGGAACAAACCCTGAACCAGTTGCTGACGGAAATGGACGGTTTTGAGGGCAATACTGGCATCATCATCATTGCTGCTACAAACCGCCCTGACGTGCTCGACTCGGCTTTGCTGCGTCCGGGTCGTTTTGACCGCCAAGTTAGCGTAGATACGCCGGATATCAAGGGCAGGTTGGAAATTCTCGAAGTTCACGCGCGCAACAAGAAATTGGGTGCTGATATTTCTTTGGATGCGATCGCCCGCCGCACTCCCGGTTTTACAGGTGCAGATTTGGCTAACTTGCTCAACGAAGCTGCGATTTTAACAGCCAGACGCCGCAAAGAAGCGATTACGATGCTGGAAATTGACGATGCAGTCGATCGCGTCGTTGCAGGTATGGAAGGCACACCACTGGTGGACAGCAAGAGCAAACGCTTGATTGCTTACCACGAAATCGGTCACGCGATCGTCGGTACAGTCATTCAAGCCCACGATCCTGTCCAAAAAGTTACCTTAGTTCCTCGCGGACAAGCCCGCGGCTTGACCTGGTTCATGCCCAGCGAAGACCAAGGTTTGATTTCAAGATCGCAAATCTTAGCCCGGATTAGCGGTGCTTTGGGCGGCCGCGCAGCCGAAGAAGTAGTTTTCGGCGACGCTGAAGTAACCACCGGTGCCGGCAACGACTTGCAGCAAGTCAGCGGCATGGCGCGCCAAATGGTGACTCGCTACGGGATGTCTACCTTGGGCCCGATCGCCCTGGAAGCTCAACAAAGCGAGATTTTCCTCGGCCGCGACTACACGGCGCGATCGGAATATTCCGAAGAAATCGCCTCTCGCATTGACGGACAAGTTCGATCGATTGTCGATCGTTGCTACGACGAAGCGCGCCAAATTATTCGTGACAATCGCACCGTGATCGATCGTTTAGTCGATTTGCTGATCGAAAAAGAAACCATCGACGGTGAAGAGTTGCGCCTGATCGTCTCTGAATATACTTTTGTTCCTGAAAAAGAACAATACGTTCCTCAGCTTTAAAAAGCTAATATTCTGAATATTCAGCGAATATTCAGGGCGAATAGAATTCGCGACTACACAAACGAAGTCCGCCTCCGCGGACTGAAGAAATTCAACCCGCCTTACAGCGGGTTTTGTCTGTGTAGAAGCGGTTTCAACCGCCGATTTGATTTTTGAGAGAGCAACCGCAGATGAACGCAAATTAACGCAGATGAAAACTCGATTTTCCATACATAAAATTAAGAATTTCTCAAGCTTTTTTATAGCGAGTTTGATTTTTGTCTACGTCAATACTTTGAGCGCCAGCGCCGAAAAATTAAGATGCTTTGTAGATATTTGCATCGACCCCAGCAGCGTTAAATCAAGTAAATCTAATTTTCCCGGTGCTCCCTCTTATGCTGTGAGAACTGTTTTAGGAACTCAGCAATTTAGTAACGAGAAAATGCAGGCGCAGATGGAAGTTAATTGCCGACTGCGAGAGTTTAGAACTGTCCGAGTTAGCCAAGATGGCGAAAATTGGTCGAATTTCGATCCGAGATGGACTTTGGTCGATCGCAACTCATCTTTGTCAAAGCTGGTTGACTATACCTGTGACACTCCCCTTGCTAAAGCCGAGAGGATTCTTGGTTCGCAGGGATTCCAATGAATTTACCCTCACCAAGCATCTTCACCGTATGCCCTACGGCTGCAAGCCCTCTCATTAAGACTACTTGTGCTGCTGCAACGTCTCTATCCGTTGTATAGCCACAATTGGAACAAACATGAGTACGCTCGGATAACTCTTTTTTACCTGTTTCAACACCGCAATTAGGGCAAATTTGACTGGTTTTTATTGCGTCCACTTTTTGAAAGTACACGCCATGTTTAAAGCAAGCTTGTTCTAGTATTGCCAAAAATTGACCCCAGCCGGCGTCTAAGCAATGTTTGCCTAACATTCCTCTAGACAACCCGATTAAGTTCAAGTCTTCGACAAAAATCATGCCTGCATTTCCCGCAAGCTGGTGTGCTAATTTCCAGTGCCAGTCTTTCCGGCTGTTAGCGATGTATTCGTGCAGCTTGGCAACTTGTTTCTGAGCTTTTTTCCAGTTATTCGATCCAGTTTTTTTTCTACTGACACGCTGTTGCAGCAATTTAAGCTGGCGTTGCGCGTCAATGAAAAATCGTTGGCGCTTGACTAACAGCCCGTCCGAAGTTGCCATGAAATTGGTTAAACCAACATCAATGCCCAGTCCTTCACCATGAGGCATCGCACTCGGAACGGATACGTCCCATTGCAGGCTCAACAGCACATACCAACCGCTATTTTTACGGACTACTCTTGCTTGCTTAATCTTTGCACCATCTGGAATTGGGCGCGATTTTCGGAACTTAACTAAGCCAATTTTCGGGAGTTTTATTGCTTGGCCTTGGAGTGGACTAGCAGCCAATTGTGGAAACACAAAAGAACGCATTTTCCCAGCTTTTTTAAACCTAGGAAAACCATGATTTTGTTCCCACATACTGACAAAAGCTTTTTCTAGCCTTTTTAGTGTTTGTTGTAACACTTGTGACTGCACTTGCTGTAAGTCGATGCTCGTTTTTCTATACGCTGTTAACGCATTGCACTGAATTGCATAAGTTGGTCGCTTTGCCTCTGCTGGAATGATGAACTCGGAACGGATAGAACAAGCGTTAATTTGACAACTACGAGACTGAAACCAATGCTTGCGCTCTGCCAGTGCGTAGTTATACACGCGACGGCAAAGTTCGAGCCAATCTTCAAAGATTGCTGCTTGTTTGGTGGTTGGTTTCAGTTTGAACTCGTAGGTTAAATTAAACACTTGTTTGATCCTCCTGTTTAATTGTACGCTATTCCTAGCGACCGTCAATTTGCTGAAAAATCCAGCCGTCAAGCGAAGGACGGGGCTTTAGACCCAACTTTCCGGTAAATTGGCTCGAATAAGCTTAAAATGGCGATCGAGTTATTGCAATTATTGTAGGGTGCGTCAGGGGTTCAATATTTTGACAGCCTGCTCAAAAATTATCCCCCCTGACGCACCCTACGGTTAGTTAACCGCGCACCATACTTCTTCTGTAGGTGCAATCTAAAATCTAAAATCTAAAATCTAAAATCGAATGACTCACCCCAGCGAATACCGGCAAAGGCGCGAACAGTTAATGGCAAAAATTGGCAGCGGGACGGCGATATTTCGCAGTGCGCCCGCAGCCGTCATGCACAACGATGTTGAATACGCCTACCGACAAGATAGCGATTTTTTCTACTTAACTGGTTTCAACGAAGCCCAGGCCGTAGCAGTGCTCGCCCCCCACCACGAAGAACACAAATTTGTTCTGTTTGTGCAGCCAAAAGACTTGGAAAAAGAAACTTGGCACGGTTATCGCGCTGGAGTTGAAGGCGCTAAAGAGTTGTACGGCGCTGCTGAAGCGTTTCCCATCGCCGAACTTGCGGAAAAATTGCCCAAATATTTAGAAAAAGCCGATCGCATATATTATCACTTCGGGCGCGATCGTAATTTCGACCAAACAGTGCTCAATCACTGGCAAAGCTTGATCCGCACCTACCCCAAACGCGGTACAGGCCCCACAGCGATCGAAGATTCCAACATCATTTTACACCCGATGCGGCTGGTAAAAAGCGAAACAGAATTAGCCTTAATGCGTAAAGCCGCTAATATCTCAGTTGTCGCCCACAACCGCGCCCGAGAATTTGCCAAACCAGGCAAGTACGAATACGAAATTCAAGCAGAAATCGAACATATTTTTGGCATGAATGGCGGCACTCCCGCTTATCCTTCAATTGTGGCATCCGGTAACAATTCCTGCGTCCTCCACTACATCGAAAACAACCGCCAAATGCAGGAAAACGATTTGCTGCTAATAGATGCAGGTTGTGCTTGCGACTACTACAACGCCGATATTACTCGCACCTTTCCCGTCAGCGGCAAATTCACCACCGAACAAAAGATAATTTACGACTTAGTTTTGCAAGCACAGTTGCAGGCAATCAGTCAAGTATATCCGGGAAATCCTTACAGCAAAATTCACGAAACAGCAGTGCGCGTTTTGGTGGAAGGTTTAATGGATTTAAAACTTTTGGTGGGCGACATAGAAGAGATAATTAAAGAGGAGAAATACAAGCCGTTTTATATGCACCGTACTGGTCACTGGCTGGGATTGGACGTGCACGATGTCGGTGTTTACCAATACGGCGAAAATCCGCAACTTTTGCAGGCGGGACAAGTGCTGACAGTGGAACCAGGGATTTATATTTCTCCTTATATTAAACCTGTTGAAGGACAGCCGGAGGTTCCTGAAAAATGGCGCGGTATTGGTGTGAGAATTGAAGATGATGTTTTGGTGACTGTTGACAGTCACGAAGTCTTGACGGCGGGCGTTCCCAAATGAAGGAAGAAGTCCGATGGAAGTCGGAAGAAGGAAGAGGGAAGAAAGAAAGTAATCACAGTATTGGACTCATAACCTAATTATTTAGGGTTTGCAGTGCGTACCGCTATAAGTAGCGCCTCAAACATTTTTTGGGCGCTAGTCGTATTAATGCTAAGCTGGACAAAAGTTAAGTCCCCAACTGCAAAACAAAGAGTCACTACAGCCGTTCTAAATTTTCGTGAGATACTCGCCAGTTGTCTCGCCAATTCCCAATTACCAATTACCCATTCCCAATTACCAATTACCAATCTGTACCTCACAAAGCGTGAGAATTGCTATATGTGTATTGATCCCACAGAGTACGCGCGGCGTAGCTATCCCGTAGAGAATCGACCTCTCGAAAGCTGCGAAGCATTAGTCGCAGAGCAAAGCGCAAAAATTCGGCAACTCGAAGAGGATTTGCAACAGCAGAGAGAATTGTGCCGGAAATTAGCAGCACAACTCAAAGCAGTGGAGAATGCTGACTCCTCGGGTTCCACAACTGAATTGGAGCACGCAGACGATCGAACTCAGTTAATCGCGTCTCTGGAAAAAAGCCAGGAAATGTACCGAACTATTATCAAACACTATCCGAATGGTTCGGTGTTTTTGTTCGATCGCGATTTGCGTTATACTCTGGCTGACGGTAAAGGTTTGGCAGTAGTTGGTTTGTCCAAAGAACTGTTGGAAGGCAAAACATTGTGGGAAGTATCGCCACCAGAAGATTTAGAACTTTTTGAGGCGAAATATCGCGCAGCTTTAGCAGGAGAAGAGAATAATTTTGAATACAAATACCGCGACAGATTTTATTCAACAACAATTTCTCCGCTCAAAAACGACCGAGAACAAATTTTTGCTGGCATGGTAGTTACTCAAGATATTAGCGAAAAAAAACAGGCTGAATTCGCGCTGCGACGGCTGAAAAATGAACTTGAAATAAAATATCAAAAGCGTAGTGAAGATTTAAGAATAGCTAACCAACAATTGCGGGAAGAAATTATCGATCGCTGGCGCACCGAAGAATTTTTGCGGGAAAGCCAGCAACAGCTAGAATTGTTTTTTTCTCAATCTTTAGATGGTTTTTTCTTTATGATGCTGGACGAACCCCTGCGCTGGGACGATACAGTTGACAAAGAACAAGTCTTAGATTATGTATTTGCTAACGGGCGGGTGACGAAGGCAAACGATGCTTTTGTAGCTCAATATGGAACTACTAGGGAAGAGTTAAGTAGTCTGACGCTTAACTCTTTCTTAGGCCACAACTTGGCTGGTGCTAGAGAGATCATCAAACAATTGTTTGATGCTGGCAGAAGTCATATCGAATGTGACAATCGCAAGTTTGATGGTACTCAAATTTGGGTGGAAGGCGACTATATTTGCATTTACGATTCCCACCGCAGAATCGTCGGGCATTTTGGCGTGCAGCGCGAGATTACCGATCGCAAAAAAGCAGAAGCAGCACTCAGAGATAGTGAAGAACGCTTTCGCGCAACTGTCGAACAAGCAGCAGTCGGCATTACCCACTGTGACAAAAATGGGCGCTATTTGCGAGTTAACCAAAAATTCTGCAATATTTTGGGATATAGTGCGGCCCAATTGCTGTGCCGAACTTGGATGGATGTCACTTATTGGGAAGATATAGATTCAGACTCCCATAAAAATAACAGATTGTTTGCCAGGGAATTTGACTGTTTCAATCTGGAAAAACGCTTGGTTTGCCAAGATGGTTCTTTAATCTGGGTAAACATAACTGTTTCTATCGTTGAAGAACCATTGAGTGGGGCAGTTTACAATGTAGCAGTTATAGAAGATATCAGCGATCGCAAACAAGCCGAAGCAGCACTCAAGGAAAGCGAAGAAAGGTTCCGACAGCTAGCCGAAAATATTGAAAGCGTGTTTTGGATGGTAGACGTTCAACCGCAGAAAATGGTTTATATCAGTCCGGGTTACGCAAAAGTCTGGGGGAGAAGCTGCGATGAGTTGTATGCTTCCGGGCGCTTTTGTGCAGATTCTATCCATCCAGAAGACAGATCTCGCATTATGGCTACCTTCACTCAAAAAATTTTAGCTGAAAAGGAGATAGAATATCGAATTGTCAGGCCGGATGGTGAAATTCGCTGGATTCGCGATCGGGCTTTTCCGATTAGAAATCAAGCTGGTGAAGTTTATCGTGTTGTTGGTATTGCAGAAGATATCAGCGATCGCAAACAGGCAGAAAAAGCGATCCGTGAAAGTGAAGAACGCTTCCGCCAGCTAGCAGAAAATATCCAAGATTCCTTCTGGCTACTTTCTGTTGATTTCACCGATTTATTGTATCTGAGCCCAGCTTACGAACAAATCTGGGGGCGCAGTCGCGAAGAATTGTATGCTGAGCCTATAAAATGGATGGAGTTTGTGCATCCAGAGGATCTACAGTTGTTGCAAGAGAGCCTTCCGCGAGTGTTGGAGGGCGAGTCTACCAGTACCGAATATCGGATTTTTCTGCCAGATGGCACAATTCGCTGGGTGTGCGATCGAGCTTTTCCCATTTATGACGAATCTGGGCAAATTTATCGGCTTGCTGGTATTTGCGAAGATATTAGCGATCGTAAATTTACTGAGGCCCGCATCCAAGCAGCACTCCGCGAAAAAGAAGTATTGCTCAAAGAAATTCACCACCGAGTCAAAAATAATATGCAGGTAGTTTCCAGCCTGCTGCAACTTCAAGCTCAATACATTGAAGACGAACCGACGCTAGCTTTATTTCAAGAAAGCCAAACCCGCATCCATTCAATGGCTTTGATTCACGAGCAACTTTATCAATCGGAACATCTCGATCGCATAGACCTCCCCCCCTATGTCGAAAACTTGGTTGCTAATTTGTATCAATCTTTTGGTTGCGGCAACAGTTCCATCCAATTCAATCTTAACATGGATCCCATTTATTTAAACATAGAAACAGCAATTCCTTGCGGGTTAATTATTAACGAATTGGTTTCTAATTCTTTAAAATATGCTTTCAATAAAACTTCATCAGGGGAAATTAATATTAATTTTAGTGAAATAAACCCTCAGCAATTTTACTTAATTATTCAAGATAACGGCAGCGGATTTCCGGCAGGATTTGATGTGGGGACTAGCGAAACATTAGGATTGCGATTAGTGCGGATGTTGACTCAGCAATTAGAGGGAAATATTGTTGTTGACACTGAGTGCGGGACTTGTTACCATATTAGTTTCCCTGAGTTAAAATATCGGCGGCGCATTTAAGACAAGAATATGAACTCTATAAAAATTCTGGTAGTTGAAGACGAAATTATTGTCGCCGAGGACATAGCGGGCAGATTGAAGAAACTGGGTTATTCAGTAACAGCTACAGTAGCTTCTGGAGAAGAAGCTATAGAAAAAGTAGCAGAAAATCAGCCGGATTTAGTGCTGATGGATATCGTGCTTAAAGGTGAGATGGATGGCGTGACAGCCGCCGAAAAAATCAGAAGCCAAGTAAATGTACCAACAATATTTTTAACAGCTTATGCAGACGATAAAACCCTGCAAAGAGCGAAACTGACAGACCCATTCGGTTATATTATTAAACCATTTCAACAAAATGATTTGCGGGTGGCGATCGAGATTGCCCTGCACAGGCACGAAATCGAAGCCAAGATGCGATCGGCTCTCAAAGATTCGGAAGCCGCCCGAGAGTCGGTGGAAGAAAAATCGCAGCGCCAAAACCAATATATATCAATGGCTGCCCACGAATTGCGTAACCCGCTCAACACAATTTTAATCTCTGCGGAACTCCTCAAGATCGATCGCACTCGCAGCAGTGACGAATCCCAAGTCAAAACCATCCGCCTAGTGCACTCAGCTACCCAAAAAATGAACCAGCTAATCGACGATATGCTGTTCATGGGCCGAGCAGAATCAGGTAAACTTAAATGCCATCCATTACCGATAAATTTAGTAGAATATTGTCAAGATTTGCTGGATCAATTGCAATTAGGAAATGAAGCCAAGCACAAACTAATATTAATCCCATCCAGCGTCACCAGCGCGATGTTAGATCAAAAATTGCTGCACTGCATTATTTCTAACTTAATCGTCAACGCGATTAAATATTCCCCAAACGGTGGCAAAGTCACGTTGGAGTTGGAATACTGTCTAGCCAGTGAGGGAGACAAAGAAGCTAAATTCTGCTTGTCTCCTCAGTATTTGTTTGCCAATTCTAAATTTAAAAATAATAATTATTCGTTACTAATCATCCGCATCCGAGACGAAGGTATGGGCATCCCAGAAACCGAATTAGGGAAAATATTTGAAATGTTCTACCGCTGCAAGAATACTGAAAAAATTAAAGGTAGCGGTTTGGGATTGACGATTGTTAAAAAAGCTGTGGATTTGCAAGGAGGTACGATCGCCTGCGAAAGCAAAATCGGTGTTGGCACAACCTTTACCGTGGCTCTTCCTTACGTGGCTCTTGCGTCCAAAATTCAGTCAGATAATATATGAGCGAAACAAAACTTGCACTCAACAGCGGCTGGTTGCTTTCTACTTCAAAGGGTTGCCCATGAGATCAACAATCCAGTCAACTTTATCCACGGCAACATTGGGCCTTTGAATGATTACACCGAAGATTTGCTGCGGATGCTCCGCCTCTACGAACAGCGCTATCCGAGTGAAGATCCAGAAATTCGCGCCTTAGCTGAGGAAATCGATCGGGAATTTATGGTAGAAGATGTGCGAAAAATGTTGTCTTCTATGGAAATTGGCACCAATCGGATTCGGGAAATTGTCGTATCGCTGCGAAACTTTTCTCGGCTTGATGAAGCCCAATTTAAAGCGGTTGACATTCATGAAGGGATTGACAGTACATTGCTGATTCTGCGACATCGCTTCAAAGCTAAGACGGAGACCCCTGATATCGAAGTGATTCTGGACTACAGTCAGTTGCCTCTGGTCGAATGTTACCCCGGACAATTAAATCAGGTGGTGATGAATATTTTGGCAAATGCGATCGATGCGTTCGATGACGTGAATGCCCAGCGTACTTACCAACAAATCAAAGCCCGCCCCAATCAAATTATTATCCATACTACCATGTTAGGTTCAGACTGGGTAGAAATTGACATCACCGACAATGGATCGGGAATGCCTGAATCGGTGAAACAGAAAATCTTCGATCCATTTTTCACAACTAAGCCCGTGGGCAAAGGAACCGGCATGGGGATGGCAATCAGCTATCAAATCATCACCGAAAAACATGGCGGTAAGCTAGAATGTTTCTCTACAGTAGGCCAAGGAACTAAGTTTTTGATTCAAATTCCTATACATCAGCGAGTCTGTGAGGCAGCAAAATGAGATTCACCGTGAAAAAGTCTTGCAGCTTAGATTTGAATTGTCAATATAATTAGGACGGGCTAGAAGCCCATCCCACAATTTTTTTTGTTGTGGGATGGGCTTCTAGCCCGTCCCGAACCTGCAATAGACAAGATTGCAAAAATAGCTGGGAACAGGCATCTTGCCTGTTCCACATGAATTTTTTATTGTGGAACAGGCATCTTGCCTGTTCCCAAATTTGATTAAAAAGACTTTTACCAGATATCTGATGTTTATTTGCTCGCAGACTCAATCATCAAAGTGTTGCAAAATCCACTCAACCCCGGCAGCTAAATTTGCAGCAATAAAGTCCGGTTTAGTATGGTGCTGGTACTCGCCGCTCAACACGCTTTCGCCGTAACCAGTCTGCACCAAAATACCAGTACAGCCAGCATTATGAGCCAGATCGACATCAGTCGCTTTATCCCCCACCATAAAACTATTTTGCAAATCCAGATCGTGTTCCCAAGCTGCCGCAACTAACATCCCCGTATTCGGTTTTCGCCAAGTCGTATATCGTGTAAATTCCGGGTTGGTTCCGCCTTCTGATTCGCTCAAATAAGGACAGTAATAAAGAGCATCTAACCTCGCTCCAGCTTCTTTTTCTAATAATAAACACAGGCGTTGGTGCAAAGCTTCAACGTGGCTGACTGGATAATAACCCCTCGCCGGGCCGGACTGATTTGAAACTAAACAGCAAAATATTTCTCTGTCATTTAAACGGCGTACAGCCTTAGCTGTGCCGGGGATTAAATGCAAATCTTCTAGTTTGTGAATGTAGCCAGCTTCGATATTTAGGACGCCATCGCGATCGAGAAATACTGCTCGTTTCATATAATTCTAATTTATGAACTTTCTGATTTACATATCGACGACCAAATAAACCGGGTTTTTTATCGAATCTGTGGGTGAAAACAAAGTATTTTCGTGAAAAAACCCGGTTTCTGGCCACCCGCGCGTAAATCCTGAGATTATCTGGGTGGGTAAGGATTGAAAAGTTTGCAGATATACAGATACAGTCCTAGACGCATTAAGGTCAAAGAAACCGAGTTTTTTACCTAATCTCTGAACTACAACGAAGGATTTATGTAAAAAACAAAGGTGATGACCACCCGCGCGCAAGTCCTAAGATAATTCCTGTACAAAACCCGCCCTTTTGTTTAACAAATTTAGCCCCCCCAAACCTTCTTCAAAACCTCTTGAGGAGAAATGTCAGCCATTTTGCCAGTAGGAGATTTAATGCCCAAAAATCGATCGCCCTGCGGTAGCAATTTTGCCGGGTCAGTCGGGCCGAACAAAGCTATTGTATAAGTTTGAACCGCTACAGCCAAGTGCATTGGCGCGCTGTCAGTACACATCATCAAATTAGCAGCAGCAATGGTAGCGGCCAATTTGCCGACATCATCCGGCGAGATGGTTTTTACCTTGGGACAGAGTTCGACTAACTTTTTCACGAAGGCTTCATCTTCGGGGCCTTTCACCACCACGACGGGTAAATTCGGCTGTCGCTGCTGACAGTCTTCGATGATTTGTTTCCAGTTGTCTATCGGGTAAATTTTGTCAATACCTTTAGAGATGGCTAATTGACTGGAACCGCCGTGAATCAGAATGTAACCGCTGTCTTTGATTCCCAGCCGCTGCTGTTCGGCTTCGGCCCATTGAATGTCTTGTTTTGGTACATTAATTGCGATCGCAGGACAAGGATTGTGAATGTTGAATCCTTGCAGCAAATCGTGGTACATTGAAGCCGCGTACTGGTCAGTTTTCAGAGGTACGGCATCGGTGAGAAATCGAGCGCCGTTGGTTCCCGAATAGCCAATTCTCTGGGGAATGCCGGTCAGCCACAGCAGAAGTCCCACAGTCCACCGCTGGCCGAGGGAAACAACTGCTTCGTATTCGCGATCGCGAATTACACCGAGTAAATTGCCCAAATCTGCCATCGCGTTGCGGTCTTTGAAATTGTACGTCAAGACTTCTTTGACGGACTTGCAGACTCGGTAAGCGCCCTTCGCCCTCGGTTCCACGATCACATCAATCTGAGCCTCAGGATAAGACTGCTTGAGGTCATCGAGGGTGGGGAAAAATAAAATTTGGTCGCCAATCCCGCCAGGGACAAGTGCTAGTATTCGCATCATAAACGATCGGGCTATTATCTATCGAGGTAGCTCTCAGCGATCGGCTTTTAGCTATCAGATTGT
Organism: Microcoleus sp. bin38.metabat.b11b12b14.051; assembly: GCF_013299165.1. NCBI lineage: Bacteria > Bacillati > Cyanobacteriota > Cyanophyceae > Oscillatoriales > Microcoleaceae > Microcoleus > Microcoleus sp. bin38.metabat.b11b12b14.051. Next base: position 97,981 of record NZ_JAAFKD010000016.1, on the reverse strand, counting down.
AGTATTTTTAGAATTTAAAAGCTACTGGCTGACAGCAAAACAACTGACTGAAAATTACAGGACGCTTTTAATATATACCTTGTTGGGTGAAGAAGGGTTAGTTAATGCACTTATTAATTGCGGCGGCGGGTTCGGGGCGACGGATGGGGAGTCAGCGGAACAAACTGCTGCTGACTTTGCTCTCTAAACCTTTGCTGAGTTGGACTTTGGCTGCTGCTGAAGCTTCGCGGCAGATTAGCTGGATTGGAATTATGGGTCAGCCAGGGGATTTTCCAGATTTTAAGGCAATTATCGGCGATTTAGGTTTGGTGAAGCCGGTGGAACTGATCCAAGGGGGCGCTACCAGACAAGAGTCAGTTTACAACGGTTTGCAGGCTTTGCCTCCAAATGCCGATCGCGTATTGATTCACGACGGCGCCCGGTGTTTGGCTACTGCTGAATTGTTCGATCGATCTGCCGAAGCTCTCTTGAGCTGTCCCGGCTTGATTGTCGCCGTCCCGGTCAAGGATACGATTAAGGTGGTGGACGAGTCTAGGATCGTGCGAGACACGCCGGACAGAAGCAATTTGTGGGCGGCCCAGACTCCCCAAGGATTTGAAGTGAAATTGTTAAAGCAGTGTCACCAGCAAGGGCGAGACAAGGGTTGGGAAGTTACAGACGATGCGGCTTTGTTTGAAAAATGCGGTTTAGCAGTGCAAATTGTCGAGGGCGAAGAGACGAATTTGAAAGTCACAACACCCGTTGATTTAAGCGTCGCTGAATTCATTTTGCGCGGAAGATTCGGATAAATTATCTTCAACCTGCGGAGGCAGGTTTTGCCTGACAAGAAGCGGTTTAAACCGCCGAATTATCTTTAACCTGCCTCCGCAGGTTTGGTCTGACAAAAAGCGGTTTAAACCGCCGAATTATCTTTAACCTGTCTCCGCAGGTTTGGTCTGACAAAAAGCGGTTTAAACCGCCGAATTTTTCTGGTAATTACATCCTACATCCAAAAATGCAAATACGGCAGGAATTAACAGCGCATCCCTCAAAATAGCCACCCCAATTACCCTTTCAAAATGAACTGGTAAACTGCAAACTTTCACTTCAGCAGGAATCGGTTCCGCCGCCAAAAGCGGCATAATGGCTGCACCCAAACCTTGCATTACCATACTGACAATAGTGGAATCTTCGCTGAGTTCGTAAGCGATATTTAAGGGAAACTCCGAAGTTGCTAAATATTTGCGTAGCGGTATGGAACAAGCAGTTTCCGGTGGCTGTAAAATCAGCGGATAATTTGCTAATACATTCCAGGTAATTGTAGCAGATGATAACTTGGCGGTTGGCGGCAACAACACCACATATTTGTCCCGCAAAATTTCTGTTGTTTCAAATTCATCGGAGATGGGAAGAGAGACAAAGCCGATGTCTGCTTTGCCCGATCGCAAAGCTTCTTCCACAGCCTGGGTATAATACACTTCGGTAATGCTGACGGCAATCTTGGGATAGCGATCGCGAAATTGGGCGATAATACCCGGTAGGATGTGAGTTGCGACGCTGCGAAACGTGACTATCCGTACTTGGCCTCCCTGCAAACCTTTCTCTAAATCGGCTTCTTTTACCATCATTTCTAACGATCGCACAATTTGACGCCCGTGAAGCACCACTCTTTCCCCCACCGGTGTCAGTTGAGCGCCGTGTCGCCCGCGGTGGAACAATTGCACTCCTAATTCTGTTTCTAAAGAGGCGATGGCGTGGCTGACTGCGGATTGTGACAGTTCCATTTGCAAAGCCGCTCCGCTAAAGTTTTCACAGTCGGCTACTGCTATCAAAGCCTGAATCTGAGAGAGTTTCATCCGCCGCGTGTTGATTTCATTCATAGCGTTTCCTAGAAGGAAGAAGGAAGAAGGAAGAAGGAAGAAGGAAGAGGGAAGAAGAATCTTCGCCAAGGGTTTCAGCAATTAATAACGTCCTAACCGTCGGGCGCGGTTGGTATATTGATCTATCGATTTTATTCATACAACCTATGCAAGTAATGATTTGATTGTTATTTTGCCAACAGTTATGGTTAATTCATCAGGTAACAGATTTAGTTTCCCAGGAATTGCATAACGATAAAATTGTGCTGTAATTGCCAGCGATTTATAGCAGTTTTTAGCTTTAATTTTGAATTGGCTGTGTGCAATTCCTGTTGAATTTAGGAGTTGAAGGTGTTTGTTATGTCTGTTTACCAAAATACGTGCTCTTCGGAAAAAACGAGCGTTGTTGCGATTGACGAACAAGCTAAACATACCAAAAAGCCAAAAGGGCGATCGCTCTTTTCAGCTATGAATCAAATTTGGCAAGGTTTGCTCACCGCTGCATCTGGCGAGAATGAGGTCAGAATTTGGCAAACGTGCGATCGCTATGGTAACACTTGCTGGCACGGTTGCGATCGCGCGACGGGTCGCTCTAAGAGGGCGGCGACGGATGATGAAATGCGCGCTTGGATCGATCGGCGTTATTGCCAATAGTTAAGGCAAAGGTTGATTGAGATTGTTGGTTGTGTGGGGGCGGGTTTTATATGGTGTCCGACGCTCGACGGCCATAATGTTCGATCGCGGGGGCGGACTTAAGTCCGCAGATTTTTGCGGACTTAAGTCCGCACTACGAACCGTTTTTTGTGGTAATCGACTGGACATGATTTTAGAGATTGTTTGAGGTTTTCCAAGATTTTTGCTGAACGCAACCCTGCGATACTTTGGGAGATTTTGTAGATTTTTGATGGTTAATTGCCAAGGAGATGCTATGCTTCAAAGATATTCCGAATGTGCAGCGCCCGATCGCATAATCGTGATGAAAAATGAGGTTTACAGGTTGCCTCAAACTCATCGAGAAGTTCAAGTTTTGTCAGGTATTGCTTGGATTACACTCGACAAACAGGACATCATCTTGCAAACCCCAGAAAAATTATCGCTTCCACCGAGCAAAAATTCTGCTATCATCTCCGCTCTCAACAATATGCCGCTGATTCTGGCAGTCTGGTAGCAAAAAACCCAAACCATGGGATTTGAGATTTGAGATTGGGCACCGTCGAGGGCACAAGATTGGAAAAATAGGTAAGGCGGGCGTCTCGCCTACCCCACAAAAATAATTTTCTCTTGTGGGGTGGGCGAGACGCCTGCCCCAAAATTTGATTAAAAGGACTGAGGCAATTCAGGTCTATTGTGTATGGGTTTGCAGCTTGACTACACTAACATTCTTTGTTGAAACCGGTATCTGAAGCCAGCGAGCGAGCAAAAAATTGGCAGGAACCGCCCAAAAAGCTTTATCTTAATAGTTATAACTTGGCTATTGGAGGACTCGATCGGTGTACTGCCGCTCTTACCACTTCAGTTATCTCGCAGCTATAAGTATTGTTGTATCGCCCGCACTCAGCTTGCTGGTAATCTCTGATGCTCGGGCATTTGCCCCTATTATAAATCCAAGGCAGGCTCGATCGAGCGATCGCGCCCAAGCAACAGACCCCAAAACCCAAGCAGACAAACTCTTGGAAACAGGAGTAAAACAGCACCGGGAGGGTTTGTTTCGAGAGGCCATCCAGACTTTTGAGCAAGTTTTGGCAATTCGCAAGCAATTAGGCGACAAACCAGGAATCGGAGAAACCCTCAACAATATCGGGGAAGTTTACACCGAAATGGGTTTGCGCCCGAAAGCTTTGGAAGTTTTGCGGCAAGCTTTAGTCATTCACCGCGAAATCGGCGAAGGGCCCCGCATCGCGCGCACTCTCAATCTCATCGGTTTTGTCAACCGCGTTGAAGACAATTTTGCCGAAGCGATGAAACTGCACCAAGAAGCTTTGGATCTCGCCAAAACTGCCAAGGACCAAATTGCAATCGCAGAATCTTTTCACAACATCGCGGCGGTGTACGCAGAACAAGTAAATTATGCTAAGGCGATCGAATTTTACCAACAAGCGCGGACGATTCGGACTAAAGAGGGCGATCGGCGCGATTTAGGGCGTACTCTCAATAATATGGGCGGCGTCTATTACAACATCGGCGACTTTAACCGAGCGATGGAATTTTACCATCAAGCTTTAGCAATTCGCCGGGAAATCGGAGACAGGGCCGGCGTCGCCCGCCTGCTTAACAACATGGCACTTACCTGTCGCAAACAAGGCAAAGATACTCAAGCGCTAATCTATTTTCAGCAAGCAATACCGATGTTTGAAGCCATCGGCGACCAAACAAGTATCGGACGCTTGCTCAACAATATGGGCGCGATTTACGAAAGTCTTCGTCAATCTCCCAAAGCTCTCGAATCCTACGAGCGAGCTTTGAAAATAGCTCGCGACGGTGGCGATAAAACTGGAGAAACTACGGCGATGGAGGGAATTAAACGATTGTCTTCCGGTCAGGTGCCGCCGTCATAATAGTTATGCCGATCGACTTTGGCAACATTTTGGCAGCAATCTGTCAGTGTTGGCATCCTTTACTGCTAAAAATCCTTCATGAGGCTAGAATTTGATTAATATTGCGATCGAAAGGGTGGAATATGCAAAGCTCAATTATGCTGGGAAGCGCAGAAGTTGCGAGGCGTGCAGAAAAACTCTATGATGACCAAATTAGTCAAAAACTAGACCTAGAAGATAATACCATACGGTTTACTTAAGATGGTCATTGCGAGGAACGAAGCAATCGCAATGTCTATTTATCATCGGTTTTCCATGTTGTTATTTCTTAAGTGAACTGTATTGGAAGATAATATCGGTAAAATGGTCATCACTAATATCGAAACAGGTGATTGCGCCGTAGAGAAAATAGGTTGATAATCAGTACGGGAGTTGCAAAAAAATAATCCAAACGGTCGGTTCTTTGGAATTCGGATTGGCTACAAAGTTGGGGCTGCAATCAGTGGAGTGATGGAGCGGGTTTAAAAGTGATTTCAGGAATCGTCAGGGATAAGCACGCGACGCTTTATGTAACATTTCATCTGCCCGATCGACCCGACGTTACAATTGAATCTGTCATAGGCACAGTTTACAGAAGGTGGAAAACTCGTCAGTTGTGAGTTTTCCATAAATCCCTGGTTTCAGCGGGACTGCTACCCAGCAAATTTATTTAAACGCTGCCTTTTCCCCTCTCCAGCTTTGAATTGTGCAAAGTAAAAACCGGAGTCAGAGCAGATTTGCCCTTGAGAGAAACAGCTCCCAAAGCCTCGCAATCGAAGTTTAGCGCGATCGACTCAAACACCGTTTCACCGATCAAAATTTCGTTTTCCCCCGCCTCGGTCATCAAGCGAGCGGCCGTATTCACCGTATCTCCGAGAATATTAAACTCCCTGCGCCCTCGCGGTTCCCCAACCTCAGCAGCAAACACCGGCCCCAGGGACAGCCCAATTTGACAAGTTACTTTCACATTTTGACCGCCGATGGCGATCGGACGCAAACCGGCAATCAGATCCCGGATCACAATCGCCGCACTCGCCGCGCGGCTGGGATCGTCGGTGTGAACGTCTGGTACGCCAAAATAAATCAGCATATCCGAACCATCCAAGTGTGCCGTTACTTTTTGCAGCACGCCTCCTTTCGCCGACACCACAGCCTCAATTAACGCAAACACCCGAGAACAGCCGAGTACCAGGTTAGCTTCTTCGGTTGGCGTTGCTTTTTCTACCAGCTTTGGTAAACCGATCAAGTTGACAAACATTACCGTCGGTTCGGGAAAATCTGGTGGGATTTTTCGCCTGTCGGCATTTTCAACCAGCAGTCTCAGGATGGTTTGGGGAATGTAACTAGCAAGGGGTTCCACCCGCTTCACCGCTTCCCCGATTTCGCTTACCAAACCCGAAACGCTACGATCGAGCAATACCGAACTCGGCATCCGCCGCCCAGTCAAAGTAATATCGTACTCTCCGAGGCGATCGTCAGTAAAATCATCAGCCACCAACACATAACCCGGTTTCCCAGGTTCAAAACAAAATTGCTGTCCCAAAGACGAACTAGCAGTTTCTGTCAAACACACCCGCCCCACCGTCCCTGAACCCTCAGCTTGCTTCGCTTGCTGGACTGAATCGCCCAGCAGTACGTGAACCATCCGCAGCGGCGTGCCGATATCCGCACTAATGTAGCGCCCGCAGTGAATGCCCACCCGCATCCTCAAAGACAAAACACCCCGCGCCGTTTCGATATTGGCAAATTTAGCCATCGCCCGCTGCATCCGCAAACCCGCACGCACCGCCCTAGCTGTATCCTGTTCGTGCTTCCCAGCTAGAAACTGCACCAGCAGCGCGTCTCCGGTAAACTCCAGCAAATCGCCCCCGGATTTGCTGACAATTTCAATCATCGAGGCAAAATAGTCGTTAATTACCCGCAATAGCGTTTCAGCGCCCTTGCGCCCCTGGGCTGCGTTCGCTTCCAACAGCGACGTAAACCCCGCTAAATCTGTAAACAACAAAGTGCCTGTTTGCCACTTATAGCGTACCTCCCCCGGATTGGGCGGAGATTCGGATACGGGCCTGGGCAGGTAGTCGTGGAGGATGTAGCGCAGAGTTCGGAGGTGCTCGAAAACCGCCATTAGCGTGGCTGGGGAGGAATCTACCCACGCACTCGCGTAAAGTTCAGCCGAAAGGAGCGCTCGCAGTCGCAGTTCGATCGCGGCCAAGGGAGGATTGTACGTTAATGTATTAATTTCCACCTTGTCTGTTCTTAAAAAAATAAGGTTTGTTCGATCGATCTAGAGCTAACACCAACAGCTAGACCCATACCATTATCATAAGTTTCCAGTGACCCGATACCAGCCCCACCCAGAACCCACGATAACAACTTCCGAAACTCAAAGCTTGCTGGCTCCCGATTTGATCCGAGCAGCTCGATCGGCTTATGGTATGTATCTAAAAGTTCATTCCGAACAGATGCAGCGTCCTGCTGGTGTAGTTGTCAGTCAAGGAAGCGATCGAGGTCAGCTAATTTTTGCTTCGCATCCCGTTTTATTGCCCGGTGAACGTTTTGTTACTTTTGACGAAATTGAATCTCAAATGTATTAGACAGTTGACTGTTGACAGTTGACCGTTGACTGTTGACTGTTGACTGTTGACTGTTGACTGTTGACTGTTGACTGTTGGTGATTTGTTACTAATCACCAACATAAATACATAAATAAATAAACTATAAAAAAAAGGTTCGTAGTGAGGACTTTAGTCCGCATCTTTCATTCAGGTTCGTAGTGAGGACTTTAGTCCGCATCTTTCATCCCAAAAGTTGGAGTTAAACCGCAAGCATAAAATCAATATTTTAAGTTAAAAATATCACAACTAAAAAACAAAAGCTCACCTAATTCAAGAATCAACAGAGAACTTAATGGAAACTATATTTAATCTCCTTGTCACCGCGATTGTGTTTGTATTCGGCTCGGCGATCGGCAGCTTTCTCAACGTGGTAGTCTATCGGTTGCCGGCGGGTTTGTCAGTGATCCACCCACCATCTCGCTGTCCCAAATGTTTAAATCAACTCAGAACTTACGAAAATATACCCGTGTTCGGCTGGCTGTGGCTACGGGGACGCTGCAATCACTGCCGCAGTCGGATTTCTGCCCGCTACCCGCTGGTGGAAGCAGCTACGGGTTTCCTGTTTTTGCTGATCTTCTGGCGGTTTGGGCCCAGTGTGCAAACGGTGGGGTTTTGGGCTTTTTTTAGCTGGCTGTTGGCTTTGTCTTTGATTGATTGCGATACAATGACTCTGCCTAATTCTTTGACTCGATCGGGCTTGGTACTCGGATTGGTTTTCCAAATCGCCAAAGGTTGCTGGCCGACTGTCAACCCGATCGACTCGGTGCACTATCTTGTACTAGATGGAATTTTGGGAGCAGTTGTCGGATTGTGGCTGTTTGACGCGATCGCCCTTGCAGGATCGATCGGCTTCGGGCAGAATGCTATGGGTGCGGGTGATACCAAATTAGCCGCCTTGATGGGGGCTTGGCTGGGCTGGAAATACCTGTTGCTAGCGGGATTTATCGCCTGTGTCGGCGGGGCTTTTGTGGGCGGCGGGGCGATCGCCGCTGGATGGATTGGGAGGCGTCAACCGATGCCCTTCGGCCCGTTTCTGGCGACGGGTGCAGCAATTACGGCTTTGTGGGGCGAAGCGATCCTATCTATTTACTGGCAGTGGCTTTTCCCAAATTAGAGTTGGCGATCGGCAGGTAGTCGCGCGCGATCGAACATAATAATATCGGTTCCTAAAATTGGTAAAATTATCTGTGTCTTGGATTACACTTAAAACCACTAGCTTTCGCTGGGAAGCCGAATTAATGCAGCAGCTCCTGGCGGCTCATCAAATCCCGGCCCGAATTGTAGACTTGGGTATAGCATCTTATTTAGGAGCAGGAAGTGCTACAGCCCTGCAAGTTCTACCAGAACATCAGCGAACTGCATCGCTCCTCATCAGTCCCATTGAAGAGGATAATAGTCAGTAGTTATTGGTTATTGGTTATTAGTTATTGGTTATTGGTTATTGGTTGCCAACAACAGCCAACAGTCAACAGTCAACAGTCAACAGTCAACAGTCAACAGTTAACAATTAGCAAGTTTTAATGTCTCTATTTGATTGGTTTGCAAATCGACGAAAATCAGTACCGAATTCCCAAGAACGACCGGAACGAGAAATCGCGGACGGACTTTGGAATAAATGCACAGCTTGCGATGCCCTCAGCTATACCAAAGACCTGCGAGCAAATCAAATGGTTTGCTTGGAATGCGGGCATCATATCAGAGTTTACAGCGACGATCGCATCGAGCAGTTAATCGATGCCAATACCTGGATGCCGATTAACGAAGGACTGCACGCCACCGATCCGCTAAAATTTCGCGATCGCAAAAAATATAGCGATCGGCTGCGAGAATTTCAAGAAAAAACGGGGCATTTAGACGCGGTAGAAACAGGCATCGGCAAACTCGAAAATTTGCCCGTCGCCCTAGGAGTGATGGAATTTCAGTTCATCGGCGGCAGCATGGGCTCAGTTGTCGGAGAAAAGCTGACTCGCCTCATCGAACAAGCCACACGGGAACGCTTACCGGTGATCATTGTCTGCGCTTCCGGCGGTGCGAGAATGCAGGAAGGAATGCTCAGCCTGATGCAAATGGCTAAAATTTCCGGGGCTCTGGAGCGCCATCGGGAAGCGAGACTGCTTTATATCCCGATTTTGACCCACCCGACTACCGGCGGCGTCACCGCAAGTTTTGCCATGCTGGGAGACATTATAATTGCAGAGCCAAAAGCTACTGTAGCTTTTACGGGCGGCCGGGTAATCGAGCAAACTCTGCGGGAAAAGCTGCCGGAAAATTATCAAACTTCCGAATATTCGTTCGCCCACGGTTTTGTAGACTTGATCGTAGTCCGGACTCAATTAAAGAAAACTCTCGCTGGACTCATCAGCCTCCACCAGCCCCAGCCTTTATTGGCAAGTTCGGAATTCCCCGCCGAAAATGCTAGCGACAGCCACCACGCTGTCCCCGCCCAGACTCACGCTTTCAAGCTTTCTCCCTAAGCTGCTGCGCGCGGGGCATTTTGTGGTGGAACACTCAAAATTTGAGACTCGTGTTTAAGCCCCAGATTGCATCTGTGGAGTAAATCTCAAATCTAAAATCCCCTGATTGTCTGTTGGTGAGTCCGCCTGAAACGAAATTTTTGTGGGAAAATTACCAAAAAACCGCTGGTTGCTACGAAAAATATAAAGTTTGCTAGGGAGAAATGCAGGCAGATACTGGGTTTTTAGCCCGGGCGCCCAAGTCCTATTGATAATAAAGACGCGGCAATGGGATGATATTGGTTGGAAGTTTATAGGCTGTGAAGTTTAGGTGAGCAAAAATGCTTAGTGGTAGTTAGCGGTTAGTTAGCTGGCGATCGCACTTTCATCTCAGAACAAACTAACACATAGCAGCTAACAGCGCTTGGTTAAATTGTCCACCTTTCATTCAATAGCCGTCAACTCAATTTTGACCAGTCAGCGACCTAAAAATTATGGGTTTTGCAGACCTATCCATCGCCGAAATAGCAGAAGACTTCAACGTCCCTGTTGAAGACGTGCTCCGCTTGTGTGACGAGTTGGAAATTGCCTACAAGCATCCTCAAACCCGTTTGGCTTTGGAAGATGTTAAGGCAATTATGTCCGCTCTCGAAAAAAGGCGCGACTCAAAACGGGTTGCAGATTAGCTCGATCGCAAAATTCCTCTACCTTTAAAGGTATGCTGCACAAACTTTCGCCAGTTGTCGCACAATAAAGGAATTTTGAACAGAAATCTGTTTGCCAGTTACAATCTCTTAGCGTTCAATAATTTGCCTGATTTTTTTAAGGAGAACCATGCTTAAAAGATATTTCATTGCTCTGACCGCTGTATTGTTGACATTTCAGTTATTTGTCAGCAGCGCCATGGCTGTAGAACTGAGTCCCGAACTTCGCACTGTGACTTTAGATGAGAAGGGTACTCCCGTGGTGCTGAGCCTCAAACAAGTCCAGCAAGGCAAACGCCTGTTTAACTCGACTTGCGCTCAATGTCACGGTGCGGGAATGACTAAAACTGACCCGAACGTGAATTTGAGTCCCGAAACTCTGGCTTTAGCAAACCCGCCCCGCAATAATATTGAGTCGCTGGTTGATTATATGAAAAATCCCACGACTTATGACGGCTTTGAAGAAATTTCCGAGCTGCATCCGAGCATAAAGAGCGCGGATATTTTCGCTGAGATGAGAAATCTCTCGGATGAGGATTTGTACGCGATTGGCGGTCACATTTTGTTGCAGCCGAAAATTGTCGGCACCCAGTGGGCTGGCGGTAAAGGCGCTCGCTAATCCATTTTAAATTTTAGATTTTGGATTTTGGATTGGGAGAAGGCTGGGCTTTGGCAAGGATTGCTAGCTGGTCGTTTTGCATTCTAAAATCTGAAATCTAAAATTTACCTTTTACTTATTGACGATCGCAAAAGGTTGTAGTCCCTCATGCTCCGTAGTGGTGTTTTTGTCTGCTTTCTGTTAGGAATTTTAATTGTTTTGCCGCTGGTACTGGTGGCACCTCAACCTGTTTTGGCTGCTGCCGATTCTTATGTAACTCGCTATTTGAAAGTTAGCGAACCTGTACCGCTAGAATTGGACGCACAGGGACAGACTCGGCTCTTTTCCGCTGAGGATTTGTCCGCAGGGAAGCGGTTGTTCGAGCAAAACTGCCTCAACTGTCATGTTGGGGGAGCGACTTTGCCAGATCCGACTATTTCTTTGTCTTTGACTGCTCTGGAAGGGGCAACGCCTCCGCGCACCACCATCAATAGTCTGGTGTCCTACCTGAGGGAACCGATGACTTATGACGGCAGCGAGGAGACTTTCTGGTGCCGCCAAGTGCCAGAAAGCTGGATGCGGCAGACAGAGATTGAAAATTTGGCTGCCTTTGTGCTTCGGGCTGCTCAGAAAGCTCCGGGCTGGGGCGTGGATAATTTTGAGAGTTGAACTGCCACTGCCAAAAAGTGGTAAATTATTCGGAAGAAGGCAATCGCGCAGTCGCGATCGCGCCTGTTTTAACAGGTAAAATATCTAAAGAATCACCCTTAGCGTGTCCATTAGAGGAGAACTGTGTTGAAAAGACTCTTATCGATCGCCCTGTTAGCGATCGCAATTTTGACTGTAGGCTTCGGCCGCCCTGCACTCGCTGGAGATGCTGCTAAAGGGGCTAAACTCTTTAGCGCCAACTGTTCTGCTTGTCACATCGGTGGCGGCAACGTCGTTATGGCGATGAAAACCTTGAAAAAAGGTGCTCTTGAGAAGTACGGCATGAATTCTATCGAGGCTATTACTACTCAGGTAACTAAGGGCAAAAATGCTATGCCTGCTTTCGGCACTCGCTTGAAGCCCGAACAAATCGAGGATGTAGCAACCTACGTGCTCGAACAATCTGAGAAAGACTGGAAAGGCTAAACTGCCTCTTTGAAGTCGGACAAACTGGGCAGACTTGATTTAATTTAAAACTTGTCTTCCCGATCGCACCCTCTCTTTCTCTTGGGTAAATAAATGTCGGTTTGCAGCGCTCTTCACCCCTTTAGGCAAGCGCGCCAAAAATCCGATGTTTATCAGCCCAAGAGCGAGGGAGGGATATTCTATTTTAGATTTTAGATTTTAGATTTTAGATTTTTTAGATTGAAGATTTTTGAGATTTTTTAGATTGAAGATTTTTTATAAATTGTCAAGCGCAGGACATTAACAGTACCTACGCATGGGGACAAGAAACCCGGTTTCTGAGCAAGAATTCCGATGATCAACGAGCAATATCTCAAGAAACCGGGTTTCTGATGTCGCAAGTAACATGGGGATAACAAACCCGGTTTCTGAGCAAAAATTGCGACGCTCAACGAGCAATATCTGAAGAAACCGGGTTTCTGAAATCAGGGCGCGATCGCTAGTTAAGTCATATTCGTTGAATTACAATCACAAAAACGGTTCGTAGTGCGGACTGAAGTCCGCTCCCTGGATGCGGACTGAAGTCCGCACTACGAACCGGATCGCGCGTGCGGTTAATCGATCGCACAGGATATTAATTACTAAATGCTGACTTTGCATAAATTGTCAATTATTTTATATTAAGATTTATTAAGACAGCGGTTCGTGAATCAAAAGTGTGTGCTAGGATATAACACCTTATTAGAAAAACCTGGAAATCAAAATAAAAGTCGATCGCTTTCATTGGACTCTACATCTACCATGAACGTCAAAACACCAGCAAAAGTTAAAACTAAAGTTAAAACCCTCGGAGACGCAGCCTCAAGTGCGATCGAGAAATATTACCACAAAACAGTAGCGCACGAGGATGAAGTTCTCAAAGACAAAGACGCGGAAGAACTTCACCAAATGCGAGTCGGAATGCGACGTTTGCGATCGGCTGTAACGGGTTTTGCTCGGGTTCTAGACTTGCCAAAAGAGGCTTCTGAACGCAAAATTGGTAAGGTGGGGCGGATTCTGGGAACCCTCAGGGATTTGGATGTGATGCTCGCAACTCTCCAAAACCAGTATTACCCGAATTTGCCAGCCCAGGAACAGGAAGTTTTGGATGAGGCTTTGTTGCATTTGCTCAAACAGCGCCGTCGGGCTTTGAAAGCGGTAAGGGCTGTTTTGGATCGCAAAAGTTACCAGTCGCTGAAACAGTCGATCGAGGATTGGCTCGATAAACCAGAGTTTCGGGCGATCGAACATTTGCCAATTGCTGAGGTTTTGCCGGATTTGCTGTTACCTCAAGTCAGCGAATTTTTCCTGCATCCGGCTTGGCTGCTGGGCACCGAATACGAGGATGGCAAAGTTAAAGTTGCTGATGATTTGACTGCTGAGGCTGTGGAAGAGAAGCTAGCAGCAGAGGGAACAATTCTGCACGATTTGCGGAAGCAAGCTAAGCGGGTTCGCTATTTGATGAATCTATTTGGCGATTTTTACGGCCCGGCTTATGAAGCTTATGTCGAAGATGTGAAAGCTATTCAGGAATGTTTGGGCGATATTCAAGACAGTGAAGTTTTAGGGGAGTTTTTGACAGATTTTGTCGATCGCAATTTGACCAAAGAGTTGCCGAAACTTGCTGGTTTGTTGGTAGAGAATCGCTACGCAGCTTGGCAAAAATGGCAGGTTTTGCAGCACAAGTATTTAAAGTCGGAAGTTCGAGAAGGTTTGCGATCGACTTTAATTAATCCTGTAGAGGTAGACGGCGGTTGAAACCGCGTCTACACAAACAATGTCCGCCGGACGCCGACTCAAGAGAATGGTGTAGATCAGACGGCGGTTGAAACCGCGTCTACAGAAACAATGTCCGCCGGACGCCGACTCAAGAGAATAACGTAATTTTCATGGCCCGTTTTTCAACCGGCGGAGGTGTTCGGCGAGCGAAGTCGAGTCGCGCGTGAGTGTCTGTATAGACGCGGTTTCAACCGCCCTGTCTTCTTAACAAAGGGCGATCGCACTTTCGCAGTCAAGACTCACGATATACTTGCAGATAGTTGAATAGAGAATTATAGCCATGACTCAAACAACATCAAGTCGCCCTCGCCGTCGAGGCAGGTTATTTCCTGAATTTACGATACCGCCAGAGGAGTTAGCCAGACGGAAAGCTGAAAAAGATGCCCGCTGTCAGCGTTATCGAGAAGTTTTTGCAAGGGTTAGCCTTGAACTAATAGATGAGCATTACAACTGGTTTATAGTTATTGAGGCAAACAGTGGCGACTATTTCATCGATTCTGATGAAGCAATTGCAGTTCAAAAAGCTCGTGAAAAGTACCCACGCGGGATAATTGGCATTCACCGCATCAATGAGACTGGGGCTTGCGGTACTTTATGATTGATGGCAGGTTCGGGGAGATTGGGGAGCTATTTTTTGAAATTGATTTAGTTGCTGCTGATGGCGAAACATTTCCTATTGAAGTGTTATTAGATACTGGATTTACAACGGGTTGGTTGGCCCTGGATACTCAAGATTGTCTGAGTTTGGGGTGGGTGATGATTGAAAGTGAACGACTGATGCTGACGGCGCGGGGTGAGGAGTATTTTGATATTTATGAGGGAAAAGCTGTAGTCGATGGAGAGGAGTATGTAATTCCTGTGTTGGTAGGGGATGGAATTCCTGAATCTATTCTGGGTTTGCAGTGGTTGAAACTGCTACCGTTGGCTGTTAATTTTGGGACGGGAGTGTTGACGCTGGGGTAGAGACAGAAGTGCGATCGCCCGATGTGCTAAAATCAGGATTAGAGTGAGAACTAAGTAGGTATTGCCAAAAATATGCCTCGTATCTTTACAGCAATCGTTTATTGGGAAGAAGATGTTTATGTGGCAGAATGTCCTGAAGTGGGAACTGCCAGCCAGGGTGAAACAATTGAAGAAGCGATCGCCAATCTGAAAGAAGCAACAGAACTCTATTTAGAGGAACTCTCTTTACCTAAAACTTCCCCGCGTTTACTAACAACATTTGAGGTGTTGAGCGCCTAGACTGCCCAGAGTCTGTAGTGCAGAAACTATCCGTGCTTTAGAACGCTTAGGGTTTGTCCGGGTTCGCCAGCGGGGAAGTCACGTTATTTTGAAGAAACAAATACTTGTAGACGATCCGGAAAATCCGCAAGGGGCGATCGAAGTAGGGTGTGTTGTGCCGGTACAGCGAAAAACTTTGGCAGTTGGAACTCTTGGAAGCATTTTAAATCAAGCTGGGATTTCAGTGGAAGATTTTTTGAATAATCTGTAGAGGGTAATTTGAACAGTTACCCAAGGAGAGATAATAGGGCAGAAAACGGTAAGGATTCAGGTTAAAAATAGTAAGAGTAAGAGCCAATAAATATCGTAATACCAAGGGAAAAAAACCTGGATACAAAAAATAAATCAGAGGTTTTTATCTGTAGGGAGAAGGCACCTTGAGTATCCGGCAATTTATGATTATGACAGATAATTTATATATGGTTAATGGTAGCAACAATTTTTTACGCATGGTACAATGTACTCATATCGGCGAAAAATCAGAGTTATGAGGTTAGTATTAAGGTGCGCGCCGCGCACCCTACAAATAAGTAAAAATCACGACTGCAACCACTTCACAAACTTATCCGTCGCAGTACCGATTGACTGTCCTACCTGTTTCTTCAAACGCCACCGCTGAAACGCTTGTTCGTACTCTTCCCCTTCACTTTGATAAACATTCCAAGCATTCAGCGACAATCCCAATCCCCACGTTAATACAATGAACAGCGACCAAGAAAGCTCGTGCGATCCTGCTAGATTAAACAAAACTAAAAAAGTATTGATAATGCCGTACTTTGTCAAGTTTTTCTGCAATTTGCCGCGACGGTAAGTGTTAAAAACCAGTTTTTCTTGAAATTCCCCTCTAGTGGCTAACCATTGCTGTTCCGCCGCCACGATATCCTGTTCGGAAATGCCCAATTCTGCTGCAATCTCGAAAAGCTGGACTCGGGAAAGTTCGCCTTCATCTTGTCGCCGGGCGATCGCAAGCTGTAATATACCTTGAGCATCCTCTGAACCGTAAATTTGACTTATTTGACTGTCATTGGTCGCCATATAACAAGTTTCCTATAATTGCTGACATCCTTTCTATGATAGAGATAAGCGGTGTTAAACGGCAGGTGGTGGCATTGGCGGATTTCAACACCCGGAGAATGCGGACTAAAGTCCTCACTACAAACCTTGATTTTAACCTAAAGTATACATCCACCCATCTCTCGCGCAAATCCTCACAATTCCGTCCCACACAACAGGCGTCGCTTCAAACGATAAACCCGGTTTAAATCTTGCGGATTCTTTTACTTTCAAACGGTAAAACTCGCCTTGAGCATTTTTCAAAGCATTCTTATCCCCAGACTTGGCTCGTTCCCACTTCAACTCGAACAAATAAACACCGTTGTATCCCGCACTGATTAGTTTATTGCCATCGGTAAATATTGGAGTAGAAATTGAAGAGCCAATCTCTTTTTTAAATACGATTACCGGAGTTTCGTAAGACTGATTTCGCCAAGGTACAAAATTCTTTTTGCCCGTAACTGCATCTTGGGAACCGATGTACAAATTGCCATCGATCGCATTTGTGGCAAATAACGCTGGAAAACCCCCAGGATTGTACTCGTCATTGAGCGCTACAGAGCCGATTATCCCGCCTTCCCAACTAGAAAGTCGGCGATTTCCAGTAGGTAAAAACCATTCGACGCTGGCATTCGGTTCTTTGTTTGGATTTAGTTTAAGGACTCCGCCGTTACCCGCAATGTATTGTTTTTCTATCGCACAAAACAGTTTCCCAGATTTGGAAATTACAGCACTTCCATCAATATCTGAACCAGTCTTGAAATCCCAGACTATCTTTTTTGTTTTAATACTAATGCCATAAATATGACCGGAGCCAGCAGAGATATATAATCTATCTTTGAGCCGAGATGGTGATGATTCTGCTACCAAGTTGCCGCCGTGCTTGCTGATATCTCCCGGCTCGTACAGCTTGACTTCTGACAATATCTGCGGTTGCTTGATTCCTTGTTTAACTTTAGCTTTGCTGGCAGAACTATTGAGAAAATAGCCGATCGCATTTTCCCCCGCATTGAACAAAACGCCATCGCCCAGATACAAAGCACTGCTATCGTTATCCTGACTGTAGCTGGGCGTTCTCCTGATGTCCAACTTCCACAGTTCCTTGCCAGTTCTAAAAGACACTGCCCTAAAACTCGGCACAACATTTTTGCCACCACCGCCGCTGCGGCTGCCTTGCAAAATCACAATTCGGTTTTCGGCGTTGGCTGTTTTGTCAATATAAATTGTGGAACTTCCTTTAATTATATCATCAAATTCATAGCGCCAAACTTCTTTATTCGTCGCCATGTCTATTTTGTGCAAATAGTGGTCGAAAGAACCTATGATTAAATAAGTTTTGTCTCGATCTCGGGTAATTGTTGGCTGTCCAGTCCAACCTGCGCCACTCCAAATTTGCGATTGTCTTCCCAGAAAAGTTCGGCCGCTTCCCAGCTCAAATTTGTTGATTAATTTCAAGCCTTTTGGGACGCCTCGACCGTAGAATCGGCGCTGGTCGTTGCCTAAAAAAGTTGGTACAAATAATTCTACTTCGGGAACTACTTTTTTGGTCGGAACTTTGTTAATATTAGTTTTTAATGCAGGTTGGATCGCTGGTTCTGCTTGCTTCGATGGTTCGGGTTGACACTGTTTGAGAATGGCAGGAGGAACTGCGGCACTTAACAAAAATTGTCCGAGCCGTATATTGAAGATTCTCCGGGATAATAAACTCATTTTATATTGAGATAATCAGTGGTAATATTAAAACATGATTGTCGCCAACAACTCAACTAAAACAGATCGCGCTAAACTGCTAAAGAACTGAAAAGCTGACTCAGTACGAGTTAAATTATATTTGATTATGGTCAACCGTCTTGCTCAATCCCAAAGCCTGTACCTGCGGAAACACGCCGAAAACCCGATCGACTGGTGGGCCTGGTGCGATGAAGCCTTAGCAACGGCCGAAAGCCAAAATAAGCCGATTTTCCTGTCGATCGGCTATTCTAGCTGCCACTGGTGTACGGTGATGGAAGGAGAAGCATTTTCCGATCGCGCGATCGCCCAATACATGAATTCGCAGTTTATACCTATAAAAGTCGATCGCGAAGAACGCCCGGACATCGACAGCATTTATATGCAAGCTTTGCAAATGATGACAGGCCAAGGCGGTTGGCCGCTCAACATTTTTCTCACTCCCGACGAGCGAATACCATTCTACGGCGGCACTTACTTTCCCGTAAATCCGCGCTACGGAAGACCAGGTTTTTTAGAAGTTTTGCAATCAATTCGCCGTTTTTACGACACAGAAAAGCGCAAATTGCAAGCTTTTAAAGGAGAGATTTTAGACAACCTGCAACAGTCGGCGATGCTGACAGGTTCAACCGCAGAATTAAATCGCGAAGTATTCCAAAAAGGCTTAGAACTCAACACGGGAATTATTGCTGGTAGCAACCCAGGCCCCTGTTTTCCGATGATGCCCTATGCTGAGCTAGCACTGCGGGGAACTCGCTTTGATTTTGATGCAAAACACGACAGCAAAAAAGTCTGCACTCAGCGCGGCTTAGACTTAGCCTTAGGCGGTATTTACGACCACGCAGCCGGGGGATTTCACCGCTACACGGTTGATGCAGCTTGGACTGTCCCCCACTTTGAAAAAATGCTCTACGACAACGGTCAAATTGTGGAGTATTTAGCTAATTTGTGGAGCGCGGGAATCCAAGAACCGGCTTTTGAAACTGCGGTGGCGGGGACAGTAGAATGGTTGAAGCGAGAAATGATTGCGCCGACAGGCTATTTTTACGCTGCACAGGATGCCGATAGCTTTACCCCCCCAACCCCCCCTTACCAAGGGGGGGCAGAAAATTTAACCCCCCCTTACCAAGGGGGGGAAACGGGGGGGTCTGAACCGGAGGAAGGAGCGTTTTATGTTTGGACTTACGCCGAACTACAAAACCTGTTAACGGCGGAGGAATTTGCCGAAATCCAAGAACAGTTTAATGTTACTCGCAGCGGCAATTTTGAAGGCAAGAATGTATTGCAGCGCCGCCATCCGGGCAAACTCAGCGCAACAGTAGAAACGGCTTTAGCTAAACTTTTCGCTGTGCGCTACGGCGACAAACCCGATCGGGTGAAAATTTTTCCGCCAGCCCGCAACAATCAAGAAGCTAAAAATGACAGTTGGCCCGGGAGAATTCCCGCAGTTACTGACACGAAAATGATTGCGGCTTGGAATAGTTTAATGATTTCGGGTTTGGCGCGGGCGGCGCAGGTTTTTGGGAAGTTGGAATATCTGGAATTAGCTGCGAATGCTGCTAGTTTTATTTTAGACAATCAGTGGACGGATGGGCGATTTGGGCGCTTGAATTATGACGGTAAATCGGCTGTGGCGGCGCAGTCGGAGGATTATGCTTTGTTTGTAAAAGCTTTGTTGGATTTGCATCAAGCGAGTTTGGCTTTAGCAAACGGAGCTCAGGCTAAACAGTTACCAAATTCTCAGTTTTGGTTGGAAAAAGCTGTGCGGGTGCAAGATGAGTTTGATGAGTTTTTGTGGAGTGTGGAATTTGGCGGCTATTACAATACGGCTAAGGATGTTAGCGCAGATTTGTTGGTGCGGGAGCGCAGTTATATAGATAATGCGACTCCGGCGGCGAATGGAATTGCGATCGCCTCTTTGGTTCGCCTGGCGCTGCTGGGCCCAAATTTAGAATATCTCGATCGCGCCCAACAAGCTTTGCAAGCTTTCAGCAGTATGATCGCAGATACTCCCCAAGCTTGTCCGAGTCTGCTTTCGGCTGTGGATTGGTATCAGCATTGTACTTTAGTCCGCACTTCTGGCGACCTGATTTCGGGGTTGCTTTCGCAGTATTATCCGACTGCTGTGTGTCAGATTGAGGCGGATTTACCTGAAGGTGCGATCGGGTTAGTTTGCGAGTGTTTGACTTGCAAAGAACCTGCCAAAAGTCAAGAGCGGCTGTTGGCTGAAATTATGCAAAGTCAAACGCGAGGATAGAAGACCGGGCGGTTGAAACCGCGTCGATACAAACAAAACCCACCTCCGTGGGTTGAAGAACGGGCGGTGAAAATTACGTTTTACGTTATTTTATTCAGTCCGCGGAGGCGGACATTGTTTGTGTAGACGCGGTTTCAACCGCCGTCTGCATCTGCATCTGCGCCCCTCAATCTTCCAAAATCTCGACTAAATCTTCCATCGTCACGTCGAAAGGATAAAGACCGGGCGGTTGAAACCGCGTCTATACAAACACTCACGCGCGACTCGACTTCGCTCGCCGAACACCTCCGCGGGTTGAAGACCGGGCCCTGAAAATTACGTTATTTTCTTAAGTCCGCGGAGGCGGACATGGTTTGTGTAGACGCGGTTTCAACCGCCGTCTGCATCTGCGCCCCTCAATCTTCTAAAACCTCAACCAAATCATCCATCGTTACGTCGAAAGCGCGGGCAATTTTGTAGACAGCAGACAAATCGACTGTGTTCAAAGTATCGCGCTGAACGTAGCTTCTGACAGTGTTGTAATTAACTCCGGATCGATCGGCAACTTGCTTTAGCGTCCAACCCTTTTGTTCAGCTAGTGCTCGAATCCGCAGTCTAACGTATCCCATGTTTTAACTTGACATTGATGCGTATGCAACATATAATGTGTGTACACTAAAAACGATCGCCCTAGGAGCCTCGAAAACTTAAGGGCGATCGCTTTTCTAGCCAACCCCGCTTTCCGCGGGGAAAGATTACCCTATGATACCAACATCAAAGCCAAAATTAAACACTCATCCCTGGTGCATCGTGCGCCAACTGCCGAATATGCAGCGATTGGTTGTTGGTCGGTTCCACCGCCGCGGCGATGCTGACGGCTATATCCAGATTTTACGGCGGTTAGTACCTGCGACTAAACACGCGATCGTCTTTGATACGACTGGAGCCTAGAAATTGGGAGATGCTCGAACATCTGAGATAGAGCGAATGCTGTAATGGATAAGCACGATCGCACGAGTTGTGTTTGAAGCAATCGTTAAGGGCGATCGGTTTTGTTGTGTTGATTAGGAAAGCGATCGCGCTCTTTGGTCAGAAACCGGGTTTTTTGCCTAATCTACAGGCTACAACGAAGAATTGTCGTAAAAAACCCGGTTTCGAGGAGTCTTAATGCGTCCGCGAGTGCTGGTGCTCACCCTAAAGGCAAGCGACAAAGAAGGTATCTAAAAATGAATTTCACCATTAAACTCCTTGATGTTGTTGCATTACTAGAAGACTTACCACAACAGGGCTTAGATCGCGGTCAAGTGGGAACAGTAGTTGATGAATACGATGCAGAGTTTGTTGAGGTTGAGTTTAGCGATTTGCATGGTTGTACCTACGCACTAGAAGCTTTTAGTAAGTCACAGTTAATGATTTTGCATCACAGTCCGCTTGCAGAAACCCAATGGCTAAAAAGTCAGCCATCAGTACAAAAAACTGTTTTAAATCGCCAATAATCCCAGCGCAGCTAATAATTAGCAATTAGCAACTAACAACATAACCTTTTTTATATTGACTATTTGCCACTTACTGATTATAATAACCAGGCCATAAATAACAAAATTGTTACGTCTAACAATTTTTCTCAAATAACCGTTAAACTATTCTAACGTTTGCACGTACCCAACGTTGCAGGCACAACCTATATCTGTTAAGGATTCGTCCTAATTCTTAGGAGCAGGATTTTAAAATATGCATCTCAGCGAACTGACTCATCCAAACCAATTACACGGCCTGTCGATTCATCAACTCGAACAAATTGCCCGACAAATTCGAGAAAAGCATTTAGAAACAGTAGCTGCCAGCGGCGGACACCTCGGCCCCGGATTGGGTGTAGTCGAACTCACCTTAGCACTCTACCAAACACTGGATCTCGATCGCGACAAAGTTACCTGGGATGTCGGCCACCAAGCTTATCCGCACAAATTGATCACCGGCCGCTACAACCAATTCCACACCCTGCGCCAAAAAGACGGCGTTGCAGGCTACCTCAAGCGCTGCGAGAGCAAATTTGACCATTTCGGCGCTGGTCACGCTTCCACGAGCATCTCCGCAGCCTTAGGGATGGCGATGGCGCGCGACCTTAAAGGGGAAAACTTTAAAACCGTAGCAGTCATCGGCGACGGCGCACTGACAGGGGGTATGGCACTCGAAGCCATCAACCACGCGGGCCATATGCCGAAAACCAATATGATGGTAGTGCTCAACGACAACGAGATGTCAATCTCGCCCAACGTCGGCGCAATTACCCGCTATTTGAACAAGATGCGACTCTCGCAGCCGGTGCAATTTCTCAAAGATAACTTAGAGGAACAATTCAAACAAATTCCCTTTGTTGGCGAAACTTTTACCCCAGAAATGGAACGCCTCAAAGAAGGAATGAAACGGTTAGCAGTGTCGAAAGTTGGAGCCGTAATTGAAGAATTAGGCTTTACTTACATGGGCCCGGTAGACGGACACAATTTGGAAGAGTTAATTGCCACTTTCAAACAAGGTCACACTATTCAAGGCCCTGTGTTAGTTCACGTGGTGACGGTGAAGGGCAAAGGATATGCGATCGCCGAAAAAGACCAAGTAGGATATCACGCCCAAAATCCCTTTAACTTAGCCACAGGTAAAGGCATTCCCTCCACCAAGCCCAAGCCACCAGCCTACTCGAAAGTCTTTGCCCACGCCTTAGTCAAGCTAGCACAAGATAATCCTAAAATTGTTGGGATTACCGCCGCAATGGCAACCGGAACTTGTTTAGATAAACTTCAGGAAAAACTGCCGCAACAGTACATCGATGTCGGCATTGCCGAACAGCACGCAGTGACTTTATCGGCTGGTTTAGCCTGCGAAGGAATGCGCCCGGTTGTAGTAATTTACTCGACTTTTTTGCAGCGGGGATACGACCAAATAGTTCACGATGTCTGCATCCAAAACTTGCCTGTTTTCTTCTGTTTGGATCGAGCCGGGATTGTCGGCGCCGACGGCCCCACGCACCAAGGAATGTACGACATTTCCTACTTGCGCTGCTTGCCAAACATGACAATTATGGCGCCCAAAGACGAGGCGGAATTGCAGCGGATGGTAGTCACCGGCATCAACCACACCAGCGGCCCGATCGCCATGCGTTACCCGCGCGGCAACGGTTACGGCGTTCCTCTGATGGAGGAAGGTTGGGAAGAATTGCCGATCGGCAAAGCCGAAATTCTCCGCAACGGCGACGACTTGCTAATATTAGGTTACGGTTCAATGGTTTATCCGGCAATGCAAACCGCCGAGATTTTGAGCGAACACGGCATCGAAGCAACAGTGATTAATGCGCGTTTTGTCAAGCCTTTGGACACCGAATTAATCTTACCTTTGGCACAAAGAATCGGCAAAGTTGTCACAATAGAAGAAGGCTGTTTGATGGGCGGTTTCGGTTCAGCAGTAGCCGAATCTTTAATGGACAACAATGTGCTCGTACCGCTGATGCGCCTAGGCGTACCAGATACATTGGTAGACCACGCAACGCCAGAGCAATCATTTGCAAGTTTAGGATTAAATCCCTCGCAAATGGCCGATCGTATTTTAGCAACATTCAGCCGCAAACAGTCACCCGTTAGCGTCTAATTAGCTATAATTGTAGGGTGGGCATAACCCCACCTTACTTCACATTCATTGTAAAAAAGGAGCACAAACAATGACTAACGTGAAACCAAATCGTACAGTACGGCTCGGCAGATTATTCCCTGAAATCCAATGGTCAGAAGAAAAAAAAGCCCAGTGGCGCGCTGAAAGAGAAGCATTTTATCAGCGCTGCAAACCAACATTCGATCGCCTAAAACCAGAATTAATTAAAACCCACTACAACTGGTACATAGCAGTTGAACCAGACAGCGGGGACTATTTTATCGACAAGGATGATATGCTAGTTGCACACATAGCCCATGAAAAATACCCGAAAGTTAAATTGCACGTCTTTCGGATCAATGAAACCGGAGTTTGTGGCACAATATGATTCATGGATGGTTTAGCGATGATAACGAGCTATTTTTTGAAAGAGAATTGATTGCTGATAACGGCTTAGAATTACCTGTTGATGCCCTGCTAGATACAGCTTTTTCAGGCTGGCTAGCAATGGATATTCAGGATTTAGAGGGACTTGATTGGACATATCTAAAACAATAAAAAATGCGAACAGCTAAGGGAGAATTTTATTTTGAACTTTATGCAGGAAAAATCAGTATAGACGGTCAAGATTTTGACATTCCCGTTCATGTCGGTGACGGAGTACCGGAAATTTTAATCAGTCGCCAGTGGCTCAAAATTCGACGATTGGTAGTTGATATGTCTTCAGGTATTTTAACTTTAGGAGCAAGTTAATTCGGTGCAGGAAAAAATAAAAAATTTTGATATAGTAATAGTAGGAGCAGGCCCCGCAGGCGGTCACTGTGCGAGAATTCTCGCCAAAGCCGGTCGCAAAGTCTTGCTGGCAGAACAAAACGAGAATTTTAATAAAAACGACTTTTCCAGCGCCGCCACGCCTCTAGAAACACTCTCTCAATTCGATTTACCCGAATCAGTTATTGGCAGTTTTTGGCACAAATTGACTATTGAAACTAGCAAAGTTAGTCAAACTTGGGAATCTCCACAAAACTTGGGAGTTGTGCTCAATTTTGCTAAATTTAGAGCATTTTTAGCTGAGGAAGTTGAGCGATTTGGCGGTGAAGTTTGGCTGGGTTGTCGCTACACCAGGCATTCGCAAGCAAGCGGCGAAACTCTAGTAGAATTCAAACAGCTATCCGACGGTAAACTTATCAAAGTTAGCACCAAAGTCTTGGTTGATGCTACTGGCTTTGCTAGGGCGATTATGTACGACAAAGAAAACGACAAGCCGAATTTTTTGTCGGGAACCGGCATCGAATATTTAATTGAAGTAGAACCCGAAATTTACAATAAATATGCCAATGATTTAATCTTCTTTTTGGGCGACAAATGGATGCCGAAGGGTTATTCTTGGATATTTCCAATGGAACAAAATAGGCTGAAAGTTGGTGCGGGCCGCATTTTTTTAGACGCTAAAACCCTCAAAGATTTGTCACCGCTGAAAAAATATATAGATTTGCTGATTGATGAATATCTGAAGTCTAAAAATTATCAGATTATTGACAAACACGGTTCGACGCTGAAATACAGTCAGGGTTTGCAGGATATTTATTGGAAGGATAACATAATTGCGATCGGCGATACTGTCTCGACAGTAAATTTTTTGGGTGGCGAAGGTATCAGACACGGGATGGATGGCGCCGAAATCGCGGGGAAATACATTGAAAAATATTTGGAGCGAAAAATCTCGGATTTTGCGGACTATGAGACCCAAATGCACCGCAAATTCGATCGGAAATGGAATATTTCGGAAAGGTTGGCGGTGAGAAAGTATATCGACGATGTTGATGATGAACTCACAGATAAAATGATTGCTTATTTGAAGTACATGAAAACTGAAGATGTGATGGATATTTTATTTGATTATAAGTTTGAGAAGATTTCGAGAGGATTTGGCGGTTATTTGCGGCGGAAATTTCAGGGTTTCGTGCAGCGGCTGATAAAAGTTTTCTAGCAATTACCTAGAACATCATAAATTAGGTTCGTAGTGAGGACTTCAGTCCGCATTCATGAAGGACTAAAGTCCTCACTACGAACCAATTGCTTGAAATTTTCTGCTGTGAGTTGAAGGCGCGGAAGCGACATTAAAGAATCGTTAAAAGTGCTAGAACTTGACCTATATGATACACCAAAATTATACCCGCTTGCTCCAATTAAATGCTCTACAATTTCATCGACATCTCCGTAGGGATAGGCAAAACATCTCACTGATTTGCCTAATCCCCGTTCCAAAATAGAGCGAGATTTCGCTGCTTCGCGCACAATTTCGGTGGGCGACAATGCAGTCAGAGGTTGATAAGTGGCAGACATGGAACCAATTTCAATTCCTGCATCCTGCATTTGCCGAATTTCCGACCATCCCATTAACGGTACTTCGGGAAATTCGGCTTTTTCCCAACTATTTGTTTTTCCTATTGAGTCCGCTACTATAAAAATAGTCGCTGTAAAATCAAAGCGTTTTAGGAGAGGGAAAGCGTAGGTTAAAAAGTCGAGATAGCCACCGTCAAAAGTCAGCAACACAGCTTTACCTGGTAAAGGAGTTTTAGTGAGTTTCGCACTTTGCCAATCTTCCCAACTCGTAGTATAATAACCATGATCTTTGAAATACTGCAAATCTTGTTCTAAACACTGCGGAGTAACTGTATTTGAACTATCGGGAGAAATGCGGCGGTAGGCGATAATTGGCAGTTGTTCTGTAACGCTTTCACTGTCAACAACTTGCGGTTTCACCGAGTGAGAAACTTCTCGGTAAGGCGATTTTTGCCAAATGATTTCTGGTGCGTAAAATACGGGCTTGGGTAACTCGTTTTCTCGGGGAATTTGGATTATCGGTTCCCCCGCAATGGCTGCCGAGTTCGCTAGTTGCCGCAGCGCCTGCGCCGGAAGTGCGGCTCGACGGCTGACACTGGTTCCTGCCGCACCCGATCGCCTGCCGAACATCACTGCATCTTGCGGGTAAATGCCCCCAGAACCCTCTGCGTTCAACCAGTCGGGCAGATTAGACCTTTGTTGGGCAGCAGAGGCTAAGCGCGATCGCAACGATGGCTCACCATCCAACGGTTTTCCCAGCAAAGCTTCCCGCACGGCGGCGACGCACAACTCAAAACCGATATTTCGAGTAATTGTCGATCGCACTTTTTGAGCAGAAACAAAATTATTTTCCACCGCAACGGTTAAAATAGCGATCGCCACACCGCCTACTTTCACCAGCACGTCAATTTCAGCAAGCTCTACTTTGATGTTAGGCAATTCGGCGCTAACTTCCACAGCAATCAAGTCTCCATCGAGGCTGATTGTTAGCGCTTCATCGGCTGTTTCGGGATTGTAAAAATGAGTCTCAACCCAATGGGGACGGTTCCAGATTTCCTGTAAAAATAGCGTCCATTCAAACTGAGGAGTTTCTGATTTTTGTTGAAAAAAGCGATCAAGAATTGGCCAAGCAAACCGGGCTGCGATCGCATCTAACAACACCGCACGCGCCACAATTCCGTCGCAGACTGGCAATTCAATAAGGGACTTGCGTAGAAATAAGAGCCCAGCCATGCTATTGTATTGTCGAAGGAGCAGCCAAAGGATTGGTATAGTATTAAGCTGCAAATCCCTAACTTCGAGTTCAACACCTCCTAATCTGATTGTACAGCACAGGCGATCGAATATTTGTGGCACAGCAATATCCGAAATCAATTCGCCCACCTCCACCGCAACTTTGTAGGAAACTTCGGAATTTACCCAGTGGATATGAGTTAAAATCTCTTTAATTTCATTTTCTTTAAAACATTTATGATATTTGTGAACTTTAGCAAGTGTTATATCCCTTTCAATGCCTTGATGCCAAGGTTTATTTAAACTAAAATTAGCTGCTTTTTTCTTGTAGTCAGTCAGCATCACCGCGTCATAATCCACACCAATAAACTTACAAATACTTTCTAATACTGATTTCTTGTTTTCTACAAGTTCCTCATATTTGACCAATATATGATTAGAAGCATTGACATACTTGTAGCTAATTAACTCAGCATTTTTCCAGGACTCTATACAGTGGTTTAAATCCCACCCATCACCCCACAAATCGTTAAAATTCCTAGTAGCTTCATACAGAGAAGCTATGGTATCCATACCGTTTCGCAAAATATGTATAAACTTAACATCCGGCGTAAATCTTTCTATATCCTGAATAAAATGTATGTGCTCCGGCGTTTTTTCTAACCAAATGCTTTTATTTTGTTCCTTTGCTAAACTATCTAAAATCCCGATAAACCAACTAGCCTTAGTTTCCACACTTTGACTGTCATCAAAATTTTGCAAAAGTTCAGGACGCTTAATTTCATCATTAAAAAAAGCATCCATCCTCATTGACAGCTTTCCCGCAAACTGATCGTAAAGTAAATAGTGAAAAAATTTAGATTCAGGAAATGAAATAACTTGCGGGTGAGAGGCTAACAAACTTTGAAGAATTGTCGTACCGCTGCGAGGAGATGCTACTAAAAATATTCGTTTCATTGTGATAATTTATCAATGATTTGTGGCTCGTGATTGAGGCAAAAAGTGGTGGATAACACTATTGATAGTGTTTACTGTGCGGTGCTAAGCTGTTCTACATTTAAATTGTGTGTCAAAAATCCCTTAAACACTCTTGTGGGATGGGCTTCTAGCCCGTCCCAAATATACAATTTAAATGCCCAACAGCTTACCTACTAAAAATCGCGCTATCTACGATTAAAAACTATTTACAGCAGATTGCAGATTTATTGGGTACATTCCAGAGTCTTGTAGGGACACGGCATTTCTGTGTCCCTACAAGACTCACTTAACTCCAAGTAAAATCCTCCTTCAAAAAATCAGAAAGTTGCTGATTGTAAGGCTGAAAATAATTGGTTAATTTTTCTTCGATTTCCGCAGGCATTTTGTTGTAATCATCAGCACGATCGATTTCATATTCTTTAATTGGAATCGCACTGATATCCAAAAAATCTAAGACTTCTGAGAAAACTTGGCTGGTATTTGCTTGAAAATCTTCGCTTTTGAGAATTAGTAACTGTTCTCTCGGAAAATAATCGAGCCAATTCTTGATTTGTTCGACATAAATTCCCCGGGACAAATAGGAATAATGTTGGTGATTGAAACTGTAATAACCTTCATCGGCTTTGATTTTTTCAAGTTCACCTTTTAGCCTGTCTGGTTCAGAGGCGATCGCCTTTTCAAACTCTAACTTTTCGCAACCTACTGCCACTTCTAAATGATAGTGCATCCACGCTCGTTTTACCGGGTTTCGCAGCATTAAAATCAGCTTCACATCCGGGAAACACTTGTAAACTCGCTCGGCTACCAAAGGATGATAAATATAGTAGGGAGTCATTTCCCACAGCAGCACCTTGTCACCCGCGACACTTCGCGTCAACTGTTTGCTGTACCACTCGACGCCCCGCTCGAAATTCAACTCAAAAAAGTGGGCTTGTCTGGCACCTTCTTTGATAATTTGCAAGTGATTTTCCAGGTAGCCGTATAATGCCTCCGTGCTGCATTTTTGACCGCCAATAATTAAAAAATCCGGTGAGCGCTTATTTTTCAACTGAGTCGAAATTTTGGCATAGCTGGGATTGTTTTTATTCAAAGCATGAACCTTCTCAGCTTTTTCTGGTAAATCCAGCACCTCCATTTTGCCATCAAACTCCCAGTGGTAGGGCGGACAAAGAATGGTTTTTTGGTGTACAGTCGATCGCACGTACAGCGGATAAACGTGCCAGTGATAATCGTAAGCATAGGCCCAACTTTTCTCGTAAACCCCAGCATTCACGTAATACTGGCCGTTGCCTAAATCCAGCCTGTCTGCGTGCAGCCGGATTTTACCTTTACCTTCGGCTAGCGGAATCAACCGCCCCATTTGATTAGTATTAGTTTCAAAACAACTTTGACCGTCTTCCCGGCTGATTGTCACGCCAAAGATTGCAGAACCAATCGGTTTTGGTACTGAATAATGAATTTCTATAGTAATACCATCGCCGCTGTCTATTTCTTCATCTGGCAGGACTTTTACATCGGTTATTTCTACTTCCAAAGAACCGAAGCGATTTTCATTTACTCGCAGTTGTGAACCCGTACTGGTAACTTCAGGAGGACGCATGGGAGTGCGCTTGTCAGTTTCCGATCGCATTTCCGACAAATACTGACCCACTACCACGTCCCTCTCGCCGTAGGCCATGATTTTACCTTCCCGCAGCCACAAAGCTCGATCGCACAATTTTTGAATTTGCGCCGCATTGTGAGAAATCAAAACAATCGCACAGCCTTGATTTTTAAACTCGGCTATTTTATTCAAACATTTAGTTTGAAAAGCCACATCACCAACCGACAAATGTTCATCTACTAACAGCACTTCCGGATCGGTGTGAACCGCTACCGAAAAAGCCAAGCGCATTCGCATTCCCGTACTGTAAGTCCGCATCGGGCTGTCGATAAACTGTTGTAATTCTGCAAATTCCACAATATCGTCAAACCGGCGCGCTGCTTCCCGGCGAGTCAAACCCGCCACCACCGCACCCACAAACACATTTTCTCTGCCCGTTAAATCCGTGTGAAAACCTGCACCCAAATCCAACAAACCGCCAATTCTGCCGTTAACTTTAATAGTTCCCTCTTCCGCGCAGCCAATACCGCCGATTAGTTGCAGCAGCGTCGATTTTCCGGCTCCATTTTTACCGAGAATTCCCAGCATTTCGCCAGGAGAAACACTAAAATTGATATCCCGCAGCGCCCAAAAATGTGCTTTTGGTTTCATCCGCCACCATCCCCACAAGGCGGCCTCCATAATCGTAAAAGGTCGATCGGCACTGTAGCGGTTAAAACGTTTACCTAAACCTTTGACAACAATAGCTTGACGCATTTACAATTCCTCCACAAATCGATCGCTTTGCCGTCTAAAAATTCCCAGTCCGATCGGCAAAAGAACAGCCACAACCAAGCTCAAAATTAGCAGCGATTGCCAGTCGGGCTGCGTGCCTTTGAGCAGAATTGCCCGGTAAGCTTCAATCAGCGGCACCATCGGATTTAACTGATAGAACGGCTGAAATTCTTTGGGCACACTTTTGAAATCGTAAAAAATTGGAGTCAGGTAAAAAAGCATCTGCAACAACACGCCCAAAGTGTGCTGAGTATCGCGGAAAGTAACGTTCATCGCAGCGAGGGGATAAGCCAAACTCACCGTCAAAACGAATTGAATTACCATCAAAAGTGGCAGGGCTAACAGCACCTGATTCGGCTGAATCCCGTCAACTGCCAAAAAGATAATTAGCACCGGTAGCGCCAGCAAAAAGTGAATCAATCCGGTGGTAGTTGTCACCACAGGCAAAATAGCTGTCGGAAAATTCGGCTGTCTGATTAAAGCCAGGTTGCCAGTAATTAGTCCCGTCGCTTGAAACAGCGCCGTTTGAGTCCAACTCCAAATTAACAAACCGCTGAAAGCAAAGGAAGAAAACTGCGGAATATTCACCGGAATTACCGTTCGGAATACAAAAGAAAAAACAGCCAACTGCAACAGC
This sequence comes from Microcoleus sp. bin38.metabat.b11b12b14.051, assembly GCF_013299165.1. Lineage (NCBI taxonomy): Bacteria > Bacillati > Cyanobacteriota > Cyanophyceae > Oscillatoriales > Microcoleaceae > Microcoleus > Microcoleus sp. bin38.metabat.b11b12b14.051. The sequence goes on along the minus strand of NZ_JAAFKD010000016.1, from coordinate 66,761 downwards.
GGATTGATCAAAGTCCAAGCAATACCCAGGGTCGATCGCTTGTAAAGTAATTTCATATCGCGATCGACCAACTCCCGCAGCAAATCGAAAAAATGAGCAATTTTGCGCCGATTTACCAGTTTTACCGAATTTCTCACTGTAAACCACCAACAATTACCGGCTGTTCAACTGACTGCGATTCGGGGCTCGCCACAGATGCCAACTGCTGGGCTTGCAACTGCGCTTTCCTGTAACTAAAAGGACTTTTCAGAGCTCCCAGCAACTCGTTCACGAGCAACTTGCGGGGCAACCAGTCCGGATTTCTTAACTTGTTCAGCATCCACCCGCCGAGCCAGTGAACGCCAGCAAAATACACAATTTCCAGGCGGCTGACTGTACGGTTGCGATCGCACGTTAGCAAATAAGCGCCAAAACCGCGCCCATTATCCATTAACTGCTTGCTCAAAGCCTCGCCGCTGCGCCTGTGTATGTGCCACACAAAAGCTCTCGGATCGTAAAAAATCGAGTATCCCTTCGCCAAAATCCGGTGAAACATCTCGATATCGCCACCGCCCCGAGTCGCAGTCCCCACATCCAAAGCCGGGTCAAAATTGCCCACTTCCGCGAACACCCTGACGCGGAAAGCCATATTCGCCCCGACACCGTAAGCGCTCGACCACAACAACTCCCGCGTCGAGAGCTTGCTACCATCAACTTTAAAGCTGTGAGTGTATTGCAGCATTCCCCCATAGCCCAATTCAAATTGAATTTGAGCCTCTGTTTCCAGTTCTGCCGGCGCCACTAAACCGCTAACAGCCATAATTTCCGGGTCAGCAAAACCCGCAGCAATCCCCCGCAGCCAACCGACATCCGGCCGCACGTCGTCGTCTGTAAAAGCCACAATCTCGTGGCTGGCCTCAGCGATGCCGCGATTGCGCGCCCAATCCAATCCTGGCCGTTCTTCCTTGACGTAGCGTACAGGTAATCGCGCCACAAATTCAGCCGTGCTGGTGTTAGAAGGAGCGTTGTCTATGACGATAATTTCGCGATCGGGATAGTCCACCGCCAGAATTGCTTCCAGAGCGCCCTTGAGCAAGTCGGTGCGATCGCGCGTGCAGATGACCACGCTAATCGGCGGCAGCAGATGGTTTGCCTCTGTTTTGAGCCCCAACTGTTGACCAAGAATTACTTGCGTCAATTCCTGACCTGTTTGCGCCACAATTGTCGATCGCACCCGCTCTGCCGGAATAATTTCCTGCCAAGGGTCGTTGACGATTTCCACCCATTTAAGAGGCACTCCCCCGTAGCAAACCAAGATGCGGATTTTTCCGTATTTCTCCAGTCCGCGAATCGGATGAATCGGTTCAGAAAACTCAATCTTCAGCACTTTTATTCCCATAACTTGCTCCTAAAAATTGTGCGCTAGCAATCTAAAAAATTTTGAGGCTTAAGTTGAACTCTCCATCGTGACTAATAATACCATTTTGACAAATTGTTGCTACCATTAAGCCAAGATAAATTATCTGTTATCATCGTAAATTACCGGATACGGCAGTGCCGTCTCCTACAGATAAAAACCTCTAATTTATTTTTTCTAGCAATGTTTGTTCACGCTTGATATAACGTTCGATCGCGATGATACTCGCACGAATGACGAATGACCAATGACCAATGACTAATGACCAATGACCAATGACCAATGACCAATGACCAATGACCAATGACTAATGACTAATGACCAATGACTAACTCATAACTGTCAACAGCAATTAGAGGGTTTTCGAGAGCAGTTTCAGAATTTTTTGGCATACCGTTAGCAGCCATCGCCACGAGCAATCGATCCGAAACCGAAGTTGCCAAAATTGAACGCAGATGGACGCCCCGCAGCGGCTCGATACCGAATTGTGGCGGAATGTGACCGACGATAAGTTCACCGTAACGCAGATAAATGCCATCGGGCCGTTCAGCATCAATCAACCTTTCTGCTGCTTCCCAACCTTGCTGCAAATCGATCTCAATTTCGCGATCGCTCAAATCAGCCCTGGCCGGCCCACCTTGCAGAAAACTCGAAATTGCCGATCGACTTTTCAACTCGTCCATCACCCCCCGGAAATACCAATAACCGCGCAATTTTGCCCGCAGCCACCGCCAAGTTAGCCGCATCCCCAAACTTTGCAACAAATCAAGACATTTCCTCAGTCCCGCAGCCAGAAAATCCACAGCCGCAGGCCAGAAAAACGCCACCGCCACCAAAACTTTATCCACCAGCGAATAAGGAATTTCGTAGTCATTGACGTGCAGCAGCGGTCTGATTTCCGGGTGTCGCTGGCCGATCAAAACATCCGATCGCCCTTCTTGACGAGAGCGGCGAAAAGAGCGATCGAGATTGTTAGTTTCGTGTTCGTAATGATAGCCCAGCGCTTCAGTTGCCATCACAAAAGGTACGCCAGCTTTCAGCAAACGTATCCCAAACTCGTAATCTTCCCCGCCGCAGTTCCCAAAAGCCGAATCGAAGCCATCGAGACGAGCAAACAGTGCCGCATCCAAAGAAAGATTACCGCTGAGCAAATCTCGGTACTCGAACCGATGCTCGGGGTGAGTCATCTGATAAAATTTGTCCTCCCACCAAGCCCGCACTTCCACATCAAAATATCTAGTTGCTCCCTGCAACTTCGGCGGATAAACGCCCATGACAGCACAGCCGCGACGTGCTTGGTGAGTGCGAACGTGGCTTTCTACCAGCGGTGGCATTGCTTCGATATCGTCATCCAGAAATAGCAGCAATTCTCCGCTAGCCGCCGCTGCTCCTGTATTGCGAGCAATTGAAGCACTCCGGCAATTTACCTCGATCGCGTGCAGTTTAAACGGAGCTTTGTACTCTTGTAACATTGCCAAAGTATCGTCAATGCAGGTATCTGCGACTACCGTCACTTCCATCAGGTCGATCGGATAACTCTGCAACTGCAAAGCATCAAGAGCGCGCCGCAGAGAAGCACTGCGATTGTGAGTCGGAATAATTACGCTAACTGTGAGATTTTCTCTATTCATATTCCAGGTGATTGGTAATTGGGACGTTGAAGTCATTAGTCCTTAGTCATTAGTCCTTAGTCCTTAGTCCTTAGTCCTTAGTCCTTAGTCCTTAGTCCTTAGTCCTTAGTCCTTAGTCCTTAGTCCTTAGTCCTTAGTCACAACGAAGCAGGAAGAATCAAGAGGGAAAAAACAGCGGTCAGTATATTTGTGACTTACCTGTCATCAATCAAGGTGATTGGTAATTGGTAATTGGTGAATGGTAATTAAAAACACTCTTGTCTATTCTCTCTTACTACTGACTACTGACTACTGACTACTGACTACTGACTAATGACCAATGATCAATGACTACTGACCAATGACCAATGACTACTGACTACTGACTACTTTCTTAATTTTTTGCAACTGCTTGCGAGATGCAAAATAAGCCATCGGCCCGCTCATGCAGCCCCGCAATTGAGCCAACAGCAAATCACTCGGCACAGCATCCGGTTGCTTTCGCAAAGAAGCAATCAGCTCCGGAATTTGTTTGTACCGCAGCCACCACAAAGCTAACTGAATCACGCTAAATTCTCTATTAACCACAAATATCCGCGTCCAGTAAGCATAGACTCCGATTCCGTAGCATTTGAGCAAGTTTTGCAGCTCTTCCCAAGTGCGCCGGTGCCGATGCCAGCTCACGGCCCTCGGTTCGTAGACGATGCAGTAGCCCGCCCGCAAAATGCGAGAAAACTGTTCGGTGTCTGAACCGCACTTAGCCGGTGTGCCCACGCCCAAAGCTTCGTCAAACATCCCGATGCTGTCGGTTAAACTTTTCCGCAAAGCCATACTCGCCGAAACCCCCACAGGAGAAATAATCAGCGGATTGCAGTGCGCGCCGTCAAAAACTCGGCGGTAGAAGCCCTGCCCGTAGGGGCTGTAACGCTCAAACCATTCTTGAGCTTCCGTTTCCAGTTCTAGGGGCATCACTAGCCCCGTCACACACATCACTCGCCGATCGCGGAAATTTTGCAACAACGATCGCAACCAATAGCGATCGGGCACTGCATCATCATCTGTAAACGCTACAAATTCGTGTTTAGCTTCCCGCAAAGCTCGGTTGCGGGCGGCGCTTTCCCCCGCTAAATCGTCTTCCCGCACGTAGCGAACTTGCGGGTAACTATTTGTGACCAATTCACGAGTAGCATCCGTAGCCGGACAATTATCAATTACTAAATATTCCTGACCATCGTCTGGGAGCAGCATCAGCGCGTCCAGACAGCGGCGCAAATCTTCCGGGCGATCGCGCGTACAAATCGCTACAGTGGCGATCGGGATTGTCTCTACCGCCCCGCGTTCGTCCCATTCCAGGGCATCGTAGAGCCAATTTTTCCACAGATTATCGCCTGCTGCATTCATCAGACTTTCCCGCAATTGCGAGCCCTCAATCCGACCTCCGACTACCGGAATTTGAGCTTGTCCGATCGGTTTTCCGTGCAGTCGAATTAAAACCAAAGCTTTGCTGTAACGCTCCTCAACCGTAATTTCTGGCGGGAGTTTGGAGATTTCTAGGTCAAGAATAGCTGTTGCCATTTGAGATTTAAGATTTGAGATTTAAGATTTGAGAGTGCGAAAAAATCTTATCTACTCCGTATTTTACCGGATGTATTTTAGATTAAATTGTCGTAAGGGATAGCAATTTTTAAATGCCATAGTTGCCTGTTGCTGATCGCGAATCCCATATAAAGCCTCATTTTTGTTATTGCTTTTATTTATTTTTACTTTCGATGACCCGTTGATGTCAAGTTTTTCTGCACATAATTTTTCCCACTGAAAACGATCGCTCATCGACCGCTCTGTCAATTGTAGGTGTTATTGGTCGGCGGCGCTAGCAACTCCCGCCATTAATCCCCAAACTCAACACTCAATTTTTCCCTCGCAGCGGAAGCGGGCGATCGATCTGTTTGAGCATTAATTGCGATGGCTGCTATTTTAGACCAAATGCCAAACAATCAAACACTTTTTTCCTACATTTTTGCTGCCAGACAGGGTATCAATCGTCTATTCAGCAGCCATTACAGCTTTTGTTTTTAACTATAAATCTTGCCAAAAAAGCGATGTTTACCTAATTCATTAATTGATATATTAATGCAAATATTTATATATATTACACAGATAAACACGAATATATCTGTTGGAAAAATCCTTTCGATCAAATTTGGGAACCCGCTCTCCGGCCCGTTCCACATAAAAAAATTGTGGGACGAGCCGAAGAGTCCGAAAAATCCTTTTAATCAAATTTGGCAACCGGCTCTTCGGCCCGTTCCACAGTAAAAAATTGTGGAACGGGCATTGGTTGTTTTGACCGACTGTGCTGACTGAACGGGCTCTGTGTCTTTAAAGAGGTGACACCCCATAGAGATGCTAACTTCACAACTCATTTAAACTCTCAGTGGAATAGCCACAAGGTTTACTTAGGAATGAAAATTTAATAACTTACACTTTTATTCTTGTGGGATGGGCGTCTCGCCCGTCCCGAAAGGGCGGGCTCTCCCGCCCACCCCACAAACTTGTGTAAATTATTTAATTCGCGATCCTTAGAAAACGTATCAAACTTTTACAAATAAGTCGATCGCCCTCATAAAGCCTGTATCTGCCCCGACAGCATCAGTTAGCCACCATGAGTTTGGTTCTCCCAGTTTTGATTGTTGGACTCTACGCCCCCTCACCACATAAAAAATGAAGATTTGTAAAGTTTTGTCAACATCCCAAGGGTGCTCAATTAAAATCTTTTCATAAAAAAGACTAGCTTTAGCAGGCGCGAATTGTGAAAAAAAATTTAAAACTCCGAATATGATATCTAGTTTGCTGCGCTTACAAGGTGCAATAAAATGTAACTTTTGATGCCCTAACCAGTAGCATTAATGTTATCGGAGGCCGCGCGAGCCGATTTGGGCCAAAGCCTTGGCAAAATAGCTTTTCCTGGCGCTGCACCAAATTTAAAATGCAATTACTTTCGGGGCATCGAAGGCTCAGTCTGGGAGCAAACATTAAAATCCCAGGCTGACTCACCAAAACTTCGATCTACCGGGTTTTTTAACCCTTAGCGGTGGTGGTAACAAAGTCTTTTCGTCCATCAAACCCGGTTTCTACGTCCCAGACTGAACTCGATCGAATGAATGCAGTCGCTATCGATGTTTAAATCAGGCCTGATTGCAAGTTGCGTACAAGCGCGCAGGGAGCTACCGCAGTGATGGATCTCGATTGTTTACCTTACGGTGCAGGTCACGCACAGGAAGGCGTTTGTCTGCTAGTGCGAATGGGGCCGCACCGAATTTTACTCGACTGTGGTATCGAGGATATCGCACCTTTGTCAGCGACACTGAGTCGATCGCTGCCAGCCGATTTTGTGGTGTGTACCCACGCCCACGCCGACCACGCCAGAGGTTTACTAGCACTTCACCAATCTTTCCCGCAGTTGCCAATCTACGCCAGCGAAGTCACAGCGCGGCTGCTACCGCTCAACTGGCCCGAACAATCTCAGCAGCCAGAGTCCCATTTTTGTCAGGCACTGTCCTGGCAGTCCTCGGTCGAACTGCGCCCGGGACTGAGCGTGCAGTTGTTCCCGTCGGGCCATTTACCCGGAGCGGCGACTGTGCTGCTGACTTATGCCGCTCCCCACCGCACCTACACCCTGGTGTACACCGGCGACTTTTTTCTGTCGAATTCTCGTTTGGTGGAAGGTTTGCCGCTGGGAGAACTCCGGGGCATGAAGCCGGACGTGTTAATTTTGGAAGGCAGTTATGGCACGGCGCGCCACCCTCACCGCCGACAACTGGAAAATCAGTTAGCCGATCGCATCCACCGCGCGATCGCCGACGGGTACTCGGTACTGCTACCCTCGCCGGCCCTGGGTTTGGGTCAAGAACTGCTGATGCTGCTCCGCAGCCACCACTACTTCACCGGGCGCGACTTGGATATCTGGGTGGACGGCACCGTAGCCGACGGCTGCGACGCCTACCTGGAACTGCTGCCCCAATTTCCTACCGCCGTCCAAAATTTTGCTCTCCATCAACCTTTATTTTGGGACGAAAGGGTGAAACCCCGCGTGCGGAGGCTTTCTGCCGAACAGCGCTCCGAATTGGGTTCCAGACCTTGTATTGTGATTAGTGACCGAATTGCTGATTTGGGTTTGTATGTTGCCGATCGCACAAATCCGTGGATTTTGCTCGCACCTCAAAAACCCGGATATCCCGTTACAGAATGGCTGCCCAACTGGCGCGAATCGGCAGTTAGGCTCGTAGAAACTTATCTGCTAGCAGAACACTGCGACGGCCCGGGAACTACCCAGCTCATCCACAATTTGCGCCCCCAGCACGTAATTCTGATCCACGGTTCCCCTGCATATTTGGCTGATTTGGCGAACTTGGACGAACTGCGGAACCGCTACCAGTTGCACACGCCAGCGGTGGGGACAATTGTCGAATTGCCGATCGGCGAAATGTTTTTGCAGCCCGCGATCCCGGAAACTAATTATGAAGGAGAAGTCAGCGAATTAGGCACAGAAGTAGCAATTAGCTTGCCGAATCCCATTACAGCCGATCCTCGCTGGGCTAATTTTGCCGATACCGGTTTGGTAGAAGCCCGCTGGCAAGGTGAAGAACTGGTATTGCGGGGCATTTCCCAGCGCGAACTGCTGTTTCAAGGCAGCGCCGTTCAAACCAACCTCGAATGCTGCGGCAATTGCCAGCACTACCGCGGCCAGCGCTGTTGGAACCAATCGAGTGCTTTGTTTGGTTTTAAAGTTACTCCCGACGGTTACTGTCCCGTGTTTGAAGCAATACCCGAGTCCGAACTTTTCCTCGATGAAGATACCGACGGCCAGTAAGCTGATATAGCAGTGGACAGTGGACAGAAGAGCGCGCTCGCGAAGTCGAAGAGTGGACAGAAGAGCGTGCTCGCGAAGTCGAAGAGTGGACAGAAGAGCGCGCTCGCGAAGTCGAAGAGTTGCTTCGTCAAGGAAATCAAACCGTTTCTGCTACATGCTCTAGGCTCTATTCATGAGGTTATTTATGTCCTCACCGATGTGGCGATTGCTATATTTGACCACATCCCGGTTTAATCCTGTTTTATTGGTCGCTAATTTCTCCCCTTGTTTCCCTATCTTCCGCTCCCTCTCGAATACTCTCTCGTTCTTGATAAATTTAGTCGCCAAAAACCCCGACTGGCGAGCGATCGGGTTTTTGGCTCAATTCCTCCACAAAAAAGGGAGAAAAGTCATTTTCTTTTCCCCCGCATCTTTTTTTTAAATCGAGATCTAGCTCAAAACTATTCTAAATTCGAGTCAGGGTAGTGATTGCGAATTTGTTCGGCCTCAGGACAATCGTCAGAAACTAGGGGTTCGCAGTTTGTTCTCGACACCGAAGCCAACTTCTGGGACACGGCTCCAATACTTTCTAGACGCACCATTTCTTCCCAGGAACTAATTTCGTCTTCTTCGTCGGTTTCGTAGCGCAGCGTGACTAGATCCCCTTCAATATCTAGGATACGAGCGCGCTCTATCCAACGTTGCTGATCTCGAAGAAAAATAGAAACCTCACGACCATCACAACAGAGTTGATAGATTTTGCGCTGTAGCATTTGTCAGTTCTCCTGCGCAGTGTATTTACTCAAAAAGATTGCCTGTTTACAGTAACGTACTTTGGGTTTTACATCGGAAGGCACAGCCCCACAGACTGGCCAGTTTCACGTTTTTTGAAACTGTGACGCCGATGGGAGTTACCAAATTTCATTTTATCACCAAATCTATCCAGTAAACAATTTATCGAGTTGCAGATTTTGCAGCCGGCAGCATCCCTCGCTGGAGGCATTTGCGATAATAGATCCGAGAATCTGAAGTTGACCCCGAGCGATCGCTCAAACAGCGACACTTGCAGCGACAATTAAAACAGACTCTGCCCTGTGGCAATCTCGCTCTCTGATGTCTCAACTAGAACAGCAGGATTCACCCACCATACCTGACTCGGCTGGTGGCCCGAATGTGAGTGAGATGACGGCAGCGCTGCCCTCAGCAACTGACTCATCGTCGGTTGAGAGGCGTTTTGCGGTGATTGAGGCAGCGCCAAACCGCTGTGCGATCGCACAAAACATCTTCACATAGTATAACTAGCTCAATTATCTGTCGAAGAAATTGCGCTCCCAGCAGCTAGCGCCCAATTAAACCTCAACCTCAGGGCCCAGCAACAAGTCTCGGTAGCTCGGCCCTCAGGAGCCAACGGGAATGCACGGTTACACATCCTAAGCTGCCTGAGGCCGCCATACATCAGCTAGCCGCGATGCCGCCAGCCAAAGCTAGCCCGACCTCAACGGTAGCGGCTGATTTGGGATTAATTTCGCAATGGCGTGTCGTGTCCCGGGCAAGTTGCCGCGAAATTTAATACCCTGTAGGCTAAAGCGAAGCGATCGAGAACAAACATACCAAAGGGCGATACCAGGGGCCAGACACAACTCCAAAGTACGCCTCGCGGACTGCTAAGCCAAAAATCATCGCTTTGTCGGGATCGCCGGGCCAAACCATGAGATTGCGAGTACAATTGCCAAGTTTAACAGCCTAATTGGATTAGAAAATTTTATGGTAATTCGGAACACAAATAAGTTTTGTTCGGGCAAACCGACCAGCAAAAAACAGCGCAAAGCTAATCGAAATCAGCCGGAATGGGTCTGGGCAGAATTTCAGGGCGCTTTCCCAATACGGTTGGTTGAAAAAGGTAATTGCTTGCCCCCACCAGCCTAAAATTCAGAGTCCCAAAAAGTCTAAACGATTTCTTCGTTTTTATCCGATCGCACTAATGCTAACCTCAGGGTATTTGGTGATATTGAGTTTAAAGCTGAGGTTTTTGGTTCGCTAGCTACTAAATTCCCGGCAGATTACACATCGGTTTTGTTGCCCCAAGTATCGAAGAAAAAGCTGATTTTCGCGGCTCGGATGCGGAGGCTGGGAAGTTGATGTCGAGATCGCCACCAGCAGAAATATTCCACGAACAACGCTGTTTGTCCAGCCTTGACGAGTGCTGGGTATTGTCAGTAGAGCCTAATGTATGGAACAGTGAAGCTTGCATCGAAACGATCGTTTCGAGGTTTCCCAGTAGCGGTCGAGTTCAGATGTCAAATATTCGCCACCACGTCAGGAGTACCCCGCAACGTGGCAGATATTTGACAGCGAGTAGCGAAGTGGCAGTTAAGCTAAAAGAATTACAGTTCCGTTCACAAAAAAATTAAGTCAGCTTCGCTGAGCGTGTTAAGGAGGCAAATTAATGGTATATACAGAAAATTGGTCGCAGCCTTCTATCTTGGAGTTAGCGCGATCGGGAAACTTTCAAGCCCTGAATTACTGGATTGACAGCTTGCTGAGACCCGAAGGAATTTATGCTCGCGTCGAACAGGCTCAGGCCGGATGCGTGCAAATTTTGGTAGAGTTCCAACGCGAATTTGCGGCAGATACTACTTTAGTCGGGAGCACTCTCCGGGAAGGCTTAGTTAAATTTATTTGCCACCAACTTTGGAGACTTAACTCGCCAGCAGTAGAAGGAGTGCGAATTCATGCGCGCTTGGCTGGAGAACCAGATATTCTCTGGCAACAGTCAGTCCGAATTGTCACACCGGCAAACCGCCAGCGGCGGCGCGATCGTTCCCGAATGGTCGTCGATTGGGTTAAATTTAAAACGTATCGTTCTCTGCTGCTAGTGGGATCGGCACTTGCCTCATTTGTTTTAGGGTGTTGGGTGAGCTACCACGAGGCTATAGCCCTGCGGTTAGTATCCCCAGTCTCCCCGTACCAGCAAGCTGCGGTCATGTCGGGCCCGCCTCCCAAACGTCCGGATGCGGTACAAGCGGCCTTAGAAGTAGTACCAGTATGGCAACAAAAACAGGTTGCCAATCCCTACGACCCAACCGTAACCCTGATGTTCGGAGGAAATGTGAATCTATCTGATGCGATCGCCGCGAATGGCAACGATTATCATTGGGCTTTCGCCAATATGGACGAGTATCGGCAAGCAGATGTGTCGATGGTTAACCTAGAAAACCCCCTGACTACCTCTACGTTGAACTCTGGTAAAAAACAATTAAATTTTAAAGCCGATCCCGAATCGGTGAAAGTATTAACAGCAGGAGGAGTGGATATTGTCAATCTGGCAAACAGCCACGCTATGGATTACGAGGAACCGGGGCTGGTGGAAACTATAAATACTCTCAATAATGCAGGAATTGGGCATCTGGGAGCAGGCAGAGATATTAAAGAAGCGAGGCGTCCAGATATTATTGAGGTTAAGGGTCAGCGGATCGCCTACCTCGGTTATTACGATGCCGACCTTCACGCCGCCGACCAAGGGAAAGCCGGCACTAACCCCCGCCGCAACAATCGCGTGGCCGAGGATATTCGAGCTCTCAGAGGTCAGGTAGACTGGATTATTGTTAATTACCACTGGGGAGTCGAATTGGCAGATTATCCGGGAGATTGGCAGATTGATTTGGCTCGGTTCACGATCGACCAAGGAGCAGATTTGGTAGTGGGACACCACCCCCACGTTTTGCAAGGTGCAGAAGTTTACAAGGGGCGCCCGATTGTTTACTCGCTGGGTAATTTTATCTTCGGCGGGAATGCTCGCAGCGATTACGATACCGCAGTCCTGAAAGTATCGCTCAAAGACAGGAATATGAAGGTAGAATTTTTGCCTGTGGAGGTGAAAAAGTTTCAGCCGAAGGTGGTGAAGGGAGCCACGGGGGAGAGGATTCTCAAACGCGTGGAGCAAATTTCCAGTATTTTCGATCGACCGATGGGATCTTCGATCGTTCTCGATGCCCCAATTAACCCAGCAATGGCACCAAAGACTTCAAATTCGCCCTTACCCACACCAGCAAAGAACGGCACGGCCTTTCCCGCACCCAATTCCCCCGGAAGCTCGGGTCAAACCAATCCGCCAGCCCCCGGACAACTCAAGCCAACTCCAATTTTGCCACCTTTGCCGGCTGCGCCCAAAGGGCAGGAAAACTCCTCATTTTTCCAAAATGGGTCAGGGTCTGCAACTGAGTCGAACCCGCCTCAGAATAAAGATTTGCCACCGCGCATCTACCGCAGTCAACCTCAAAATCCCAGCCGCGAAGTAGATCCATTTACCAAAGAGCCATTTATCAAAGAACCGTTTATTTCGCCTCCATCTCCCATCCCAGGAGCCGTACTCAGTCCCCAAAGCTATCTTCCCCCGACAGGGGGCGTATCTTTCAAAGTCGCGCTCAAGCAGCAGCCAACAAACACGATCGCTCCAGGTACGAGCTGCGACGCCTCCCAATCGCGGCTCGCTTTGCCTCAATTAGCTGCGATCGTTGTCGTCGGTTAGCTAGTGGGAGTCTCACAGAGCCAGGATACAGGGGAGGAGAGGGGCGGTAAGGCGCGAACAGCAACCTACCAGCTACCAATTATTAACGACAGATTTACTAACAACCAATGATCGACGACCTACTACCAATGACAAATGTGTTTGCGATCGCGCTCAAGCAAAAGCAGTACAAAACCTATATCCTCTCCGACGAAACCGCTAACTCTACTCTAGAAGTTGTGCCGGAACGGGGCGGTATTGCCACTAGCTGGCTGGTTGAAGGCAAAGAAATGTTCTACTTGGACGCAGAACGGTTCGCCAATGCCGATCTGACTGTACGCGGCGGGATTCCCATCTTGTTTCCCATCTGCGGCAATCTCCCCGACAATACCTACACCCACAAAGGAGTAGAGCGCCAGCTCAAACAGCACGGCTTTGCTCGCGATTTGCCTTGGAAGGCGACCCAACAAGTTACTGAGGGTTGCGCGGCTCTTACCCTGGTACTCGACAGCAGCGAGAAGACCCTAGCTGTTTATCCGTTTGATTTTCAATTAGCTTTTACTTATCAAATTAAAGGCAATTCTTTGGAAATTGTGCAGCAATACACTAATAAGGGTGCCGAACCGATGCCTTTTTCTAGCGGCTTGCACCCTTATTTTTTAGCTCCTGACAAGACAAATCTCCGCTTTGAGATTCCCGGGATGCAGTACAGAGATCAGAATACTCACGAAAAAGGCTATTTCACTGGGGTGTTTGACCCGACGCTGGATGAAATTGATGTTTCATTTGACGAGCTGACCGGTCTGGCTGCTACTGTCACCGACGCCGCCCGCGGCTTGCGGCTGACCCTCAGTTACAACTCCAGCTATGGGAAGTTGGTTTTCTGGATGGTCAAGGGCAAGGATTTTTACTGTTTGGAACCTTGGACTGCTCCTCGCAATGCCCTCAACACAGGCGAACACTTGATTTATTTGCAGCCGGGAGCCACTTGCGAGATGCTGGTTCGCATGACTGCAACTTTTTTTTGAAAAAGACTTGCTATTTAAAATAATGGGTGCTACTATTAGAAATTGTGTGCGGTAACAATGTTTAACCGGGTCGCTAGCTCAGCGGTAGAGCATTCGGCTTTTAACCGATTGGTCTCGGGTTCAAATCCCGGGCGACCCATAAAAAAGTAGAAAGTTAAAAATTTTGAGTTTTGAGTAAAATGCTCGAAACTCAAAATTTTGTTTTTTGAACTTTTCAGTAAATCTGAAAACATAATGCGCGATCGGCTACAAATTGTCTTAAGATTATCCTAAGAATTGAACTTGTCCAAAATTCACTGCCCAGAAATCACAAATAATTAGGAGGAATATCTATGGCGCTTGTACCTATGCGACTGCTGCTCGACCACGCGGCTGAAAATGGTTACGGCCTACCGGCTTACAACGTCAACAACATGGAGCAAATCCAAGCGATCATGCGCGCTGCTGACGAAACCAACAGCCCCGTGATCCTGCAAGCTTCTCGCGGCGCTCGCTCCTACGCTGGAGAAAATTTCCTGCGCCACTTGATTTTGGCCGCAGTTGAAACCTATCCTCACATTCCCATTTGTATGCACCAAGACCACGGCAATGCCCCCGGCACTTGCTATTCTGCCATGCGCCAAGGCTTCACTAGCGTGATGATGGACGGTTCTTTGGAAGGCGATGCTAAGACTCCCGCCAGCTACGAGTACAACGTTGAAGTTACTCGCGAAGTTGTGAAGGTTGCTCATTCGATCGGCGTTAGCGTTGAAGGCGAACTGGGTTGCTTGGGTTCTCTGGAAACAGGAATGGGCGAAGCAGAAGACGGGCACGGCTTTGAAGGTGCGCTTTCTCACGATCAATTGCTGACAGATCCTGAAGAAGCTGTTAATTTCGTTGAGCAAACCGGCGTTGATGCTCTCGCAGTGGCGATCGGCACTTCCCACGGCGCTTACAAATTCACCCGCAAGCCGACTGGCGAAATTTTGGCAATCAGCCGCATTGAAGAAATTCACCGCCGCTTGCCGAATACCCACTTGGTAATGCACGGTTCATCTTCTGTGCCCCAAGAATTGCTGGAAATCATCAACAGCAACGGCGGCAAAATCCGCGAAACCTACGGTGTACCTGTGGAAGAAATCCAAAAAGGTATCAAGTGCGGTGTTCGCAAGATCAACATCGACACAGACAACCGTTTGGCGATTACCGCTGCGGTACGCGAAGCTTTGTTTGCTAAGCCCGATGAATTCGATCCGCGCCACTTCTTGAAGCCGTCGATCAAGTATATGCAGAAGGTTTGTAGCGATCGCTACAACTCTTTTGGTTGCGCTGGTAACGGTACAAAGATTAAGCAAATGTCTTTGGACGATTTTGCAGCTAAGTATGCTAAGGGCGAATTGAGCTCTACTACTAAGAAGACTGTCGCTGTTTAATAATTTTAGGTTTGAGATTTTAGATTAGTCTGAAATCTCAAGTTTGGATTGCCGGGTAGCTGTGAAGTTGCCCGGTTTTTTGTTTGCGGGAGTTTACGATCAACCTACCTAAGGTAAATTCCGAAGTATTCAATAAAGTTCAACTTGATTGCGAGACAAAAGCAAACTAGATAAACCTTTAAATTCACTCTTCTAACTCCACCCGATCGACCTCATTCAAGGGTAGATTTAGCGCTTCGGCAATCTGCTCATCCGTCAAACCAAACTGACGCAACTTATCAATTAGTTCAATTATTGCGATCGCACTGTAATTATTGCTTTGTGGCTGTAAGTCAGGAGTTGCAGGCTGACTTTCATCTGGGGTTGAAGCTGAAGCATCGGGGCAATTGTTGATGTAACCAATACCAACGATATTTTTATGACCTGTATTTTTAGTAGCAAAACTTATATTGACATTTATATGCCGTTCTAGGACAGATTCAAGATTACTTTTTTTTACTTGTTCGCCAAAGATATCAGATAACATTTGCAAAAGTTCATGACCGACTTTTTTAACGTGTTTGTCGCTGTAACCGTATGTTTCTGCAATCCCAGCATACTTTTGACGATTCAGTATTCCCGCGATAATTCTCCGCTGCAAGTCGTTGAGATGTTTACCTGTCTTAGCGGAAACAGTTTCATCGACGGATTGCAAAATCTGAGGAATGTTCATAGGTATGCAGATGATATCGATGTCATTACTATATCCTACTTTTTCCAACCTTATCCAACTTTTTTCGCCTCACCTCCGAATTGTTTGTGCCAATTCGAGAAATATCCAACTTTTTCCTACTTTTTCTGCCTTTAAGTTTTCACCTTAAAAGTCTACTATGAGAATATTAAAACGTTCAGTTAAGAATTCATGCAACAAATGAATTGGTATGAAAACCCAACAATTGCAGCAATTATTGGTGCAGTTGTTGGAGCAGTTATAACAGCACTAGCATCCATATTCATCTCAAAAAAAACAAGCATAATTAGACGGGTCGATTGTGTTATCGACAATGCTTCTTCATTATTGACAGTTTCAGATGCAATTCGTAGTAAATTAGAAGTTAAATATTCAGGAGAACAGGCAACATCTGTAATTTTGTTCAATCTTGAGGTTTTCAATCCTGGGAATCAAGCTGTTGGGAATCAACCAATTTTGATCCGGCTGGATAACACAGCAAAGATTGTTGGTTACAGCCTCAAGACAGAACCTGAAGTTGGTTTTGGAAAAATTCACGAATTGCAACATCAAAATAGTGAACTCGATCTGACTATTGAGCTATTGAATCCAGGAGATCGTGTCTACATTGAGTTAATTTCTGTAAATAACGCATCCGATCTGATTGACGTGTATATGAAAAATGCAAACGTTATTACTCGATTTTATACTCGTGAAGCCGCAGAAAGTGCAATTTTAGGAGTTCTTAATAAACAGATAGATCCAACAATTGTATCGTTAGCAATGATCAGCTCACTTCCGTTTGGGGGATTCGTAGCGCCGTTTATGGCGATTATTCTAGAACAGAAATTTGAAAAAGCATTGCGTCAAAGAAAGTAGCTTATGCACATCTCAATCAAATATTAATTAAAAAAATAGTTGTATAAAAAATACCTTTATATTAGCAGTGAAAGAGCGAGTGCAACATATAATAATTAATAATTTTCCTTTTATTCTGCCTCCATTACTGCGGCCGAATCCCCCTCAGAAACTCCGCCCTTGCATCAAGTATTGAATGCATTAAAACGCAACGCACCAACAATTCTAAATCCAACTCCGGCAGAAACTCACTTCTTAAAACTTGCTCATAATCATCATCGTCGCGCAGACGATAGACAGCAAGCCGATTATTTTCCCAGAACCAAACTTCAGGGATGCGAAGTCGCAGATACTTAGCGAGTTTATTTGTACTACCGCTAGTCATCGTCACTTCTATTGCTAAATCAGGATGCTCTTTCTTTTCACCTATATAATAAGACTCGTCTGGTTCAAAGGATACATCTTTTGCCTGATTTCTGCGAGTTGCACTTCCTACCGGAATGAAATTAATCCCTTTCTCAAAAAAGTAAAGTCCTATAAATAGAGCCAAAATACTTTTTATCTGTTCGTGATTTTCACCTAGTGTCATAAACTCCACACACCCATCTAAATAAGTTATTCGCAAGCCTGGGGCATCTGCTACCAAAGATTCGATCGCCTGAAATTGCTCCCAAGTATAATAACCAGGTAAAGAAAAGCGTTGTTCTTTAAGAGTTGTTATTGGTTCTAAAATTTGTAAGATCATGGGCGTATAAGTTACTTTGAAGGACGCACAACGCGAATCAGTTTGCCTTGCAAAGATTCTGCTGCTATAATCGCAATGTGGATTCGGTTAGCCAGCGCTTCCCAATCGCGATCGTTCGTACAGGCGATAATGCCAGCATGATCGGGCTGTATGCGGTGCAGTCGAAAGAAATCTTTTCGGTTCTCGGTAATGACAGCACGTTCCTCGCTAGTTGCGAAAGCTAACACATCTGAGTCAGGAATTTTCTGATTCGCTCTGCCTGCTTCTTGGACAGTCAAAACATCGTGTCCCAAAACCCGCAGCAATTCTACAACCGGATAGGGGTATTGCTCATCGGCATAGAGGCGTGCCATACGTTACAATTCCTCGTCCATTACTTCGTCGTTTTCCCGGATTTCTGTTTCAATTTCGTCGGGAAAGGCTTCGGCATAAGTCCAAGCGTTGGCAATATCAGTAGCAGAGAGGGCTTGATAGCTTGTGAGTAAATCGGCTTCGCTATACCCAATGCGACGAGCTTCTACAAGTCCCCAAACGGTGATGCGAGTTCCCGCAATGCAGGCACTTCCACCACAAACATCAGGCGTTTTTTCAATACCGCGCCCCAGGGTGATTTTCCCCTGAGATAGGAGTTGAACAACTTGAGCTTTTTCGTCGTCTGAGAGTGCCAGCAGTTGAGGCTCTAATTCTTTCAGCGTCATGGCAAACAATGGAATTGCGACTACTGATTATTCTATCTAATTTATTCTATTCTGTTCGCTTGGACTTGAAAAACACGGAACAAGTGAATCATCTCAAGAAAAGCTTGAAGAACTTCATGGTTATGGTAGTTGGGCCGATCAGATCGTTATGTCAGATGATTTCGACCAACCACTCGAAGATTTAAAAGAATATATGTAACATGAAATCTCTTTTAGATACTCATGCCTTTCTTTGATATTTACTTGGCAATCCCAATCTAGGTAGTAAAGCGAAAGAAGCGATTGATACTAAATTCGTTTCTGTTTAATTACTGTGGCCGAATCCCGTTCAGAAAATCCTGTCTTGCCTCAATCCTTGAAGGCATTAAGACACAATGCACCAACAATTCTAAATCCAACTCGGGCAATAACTCACTTCTTAAAACTTGCTCGTAATCATCGTCGCGCAGACGATACACAGCCAACAAATTATTTTCCCAAAACCAGACTTCCGGGATGCGAAGTCGTAGATATTTAGCTAGTTTATTTGTGCTACCGCTAGTAATCGTCACCTCCACGGCTAAATCGGGATGCTCTTTCTTTTCACCGATATAATAAGACTCATCAGGCTCAAAGGATACATCTTTTGTTTTATCCCTGCGAGTAGCACTACCTACAGGAATATATTCAATTCCCGTTTCACAAAAATAGAGTTGTAGCAAAAAATTAAGAATACAACTGATGCTCTCATGTGCTTCGCCTAGTGTCATAAACTCGATCCACCCATCAAGATAAGTTATCCGCAAAGCTGAAGAGTCTGCCATCAAAGATTCGATCGCCTGAAATTGCTCCCAACTATAATAACCGGGGAGAATCAATCGCTGTTCTGGCAGCGTACCGATTTCTTCTAAAAGTTTTGCTGTCACAGTTATCGCCATCCTATTTTAAATATTGCTAGCCCCTACCTAGCTAAAACCAGGCAGGGGCATTCTCTCACATTCTAACTTAATGAACTAGCCCGTTAGCGAAGCCCTAGAAAACGATCGCCCTTTTAGTCAAAGCATCAGCCGTCAGCCCATTAAACGCCATCAACTCACCAGCGCTAGCAGTCGTTTCGCCCCGCTTCCAAGCGAAAGTATCGCGCGGGCAATTGCTACGGAGCATCACCGGCTCCAACATCCCAGAAGCACCGCCTGTCACGCCAATCAAGCCATCTCCACCAAACATTTCGGCAAATTTCTCATCGCTCAAAAAGCCGCCGTCAGCTTCGGAACAAGTATCCCAAGCCACATCTGTTGGGCGGTACAAACGTCGGGGATTCACCACAGAAACAATCCGCACTCCAATACCTACTTTTTCCAAAGATGCCGCCGCTTCAAACACAGGAATTAAAGTCATATCGCCCACAACAGCAAACACAACTTTCTTATTTCCTGCTGTTTCATGCAAGACAATTGCGCCATCTTCCAAACCTTGACGAGTCTGTGCAAAAGTAGTGCGAATTGGCAGCGGCGACTTGCTCGCAGTAATCACAACTCCCTTATTTCTGGCAGTCAAAGCCCAATCGTAACAAGCTTGAATGCTATTAGCATCCGGTGGGAACAAAGGAAACACATTTCCGTTCCGCATCATCGCCGCAAAATAAGCTTCAATTTCCGGGCGTTGGTGCGTCCAACCATTGCGGCCTTGTTCTAAAGCACCTGCGGTAAATAAGGTGACAGTTGCGGGAGTTAGACGGCGCAATTCTGCCATTGCTTGGGTAACTGTTTGCCAAATTGGTAAACCGTTGATAGCAAAAGATTCATAGGAACACCACAAACTGCGCGCGCCAAATAGTGACAAACCTACAGCTAAACCCGCACAAGCATCTTCGCTCAAAGGTTCGTAAACTTGACCGTTGGGCGATTGATTGTACAAGTCATCTGTCGTCGGGTGAATGATTTTGAGAGCTTGGTTGATGTTGGCAATTGCTGATGCTTCGTTTCCGTCAGCATTAGTAACGAGAAAAGTCCGATCGCGCTGGCCGACTGTTCCCACCAAACGTCCCATTGCAGTTGTCGAAATCTTCGCTTCTCCACCGACTGCAAATTCTTCTAAAGGCAATTCGCCCAAATCTGCCAGCGGCAATGTAAACTCAGTAACAACGGTTTTCGCAGCAGGCCCGCCGCCCGCACGCTCGCAATTTGTCCGCACCAACTGCCACGCCTCAGCAGTCAAAGCCCGCTCTTTTAAGGCGCTGATAATGTGGGGAGCATCGAGGGTATCTTTCGGATAAAGGTTGTGAGATTTTGCGCCGCGCGCGTGCACGCCAGCACCTTTCAACTGTTTGATAATAAACACAGTTAATTTGCCGCCGAGAGCAGATTTTGCTGCTTTGTCAACTCCTTGTAAAACAGCTTTGGTAAATGCCATGCGCTGTTCGAGGGAAAAAGCCGTGCTATCAACATAAGCTTCCGGTTGATTTTTGTCGTCAAATTCCTTAGCATCAACTAAGATGACTTCTTCAAAACCATTACCTTGCCAATAAGCAATCATTTCAGCATTGGTTTTAGTTGAAACCATGCTGTGATGTTCTTGCGAATATCCATTCCAAACTAACACGGGTAAAAAGTTAGTAGCTTTGGGATAAGCAGTGTGGAAATGCCCCATACTGCTCATCGGATAGGGTTCGCCCATCCCACCGTCGCCCATCGTGAAAGGAAAGAGTTTTTCGGGATGCAAAAGCGCGCCCGCCATTGCGAAATGCTGCCCTTGTCCGAGGGGGCCAGCAGGTGCTAAAAGTCCGGGAATGAAGCCGGAAAGATGTCCTAATAAACCGTCTTTTTCTCGGAATTTATCGCGTGCTTGCTGCACTTTGACAATTCCCATGTCTTCTAAAGATCGATCGAGAAACATGGCACTGTAAAATCCTGGCGCGTGGTGCCCAACTTCCGTGACAATGTTCTTGTGTCCGAGCATCACCAGCGCAGCATAAGCCTCGGCTTGGCTGGCAAAACCCCCCGGATGTCCCGATGCCTTACTGGCTGTGATTTGCAGCGTCAGGTAGCGTAGGGCGTCTGCTCCTAGGATCGTTTGAAAGACGGCGGCGGGATCTGCTGGATCGGCGATCGAATTGCTTCCTTGGGCGATCGCAGGTGTTTTCCCGTAAGTCTCAAAACCCGGCAGATTCTCCGAGAAATACTGGATTCCTTCGCAAAAACTGGGAATTGTTGACGTTGCCTTCGGCGTAGTTGCAGTCATGCTTTTTATACCTGAAAATTTTGACTTGGATTAATGTAACAGTAATTTTATAGCCTTGTTGTTGCAAAAAATCGTTACTTCTGCTAAGTCGAATCATAAATCGGTCAAATATCCCAAATTTTCATAGCAACCGCCAAGACTGTGAGAAGGTTTTTAAGGGTGCATCTCACTTTTGAAGAGGGCGAAGCATGACCGCATATAAGTTATTAGTTATAATCCCATATTGACTGCGGTCATGCTTCGCCCCTACAAACATATTTGCCAAAGTGAGATGCACTCGTTTTTAATTGCTAAAACCCTGCGCGTTCTTACTTCTCACTTTTTGCTTCTGTCAACAGTTAACTGTTAACTGTTAACTGTTAGCTGTCATTCTGCAACATCTACATCTACTCGTTCTCCAACATTAATATAAATCGGAGCGCCACTTTCAAAAATAGAAGGTCTAGCCTTTTGATTCGCCAGCCAAACAAAGAAAGTGCTAAGTGCAGGAGCCGGATCTTGATCGCGGCGTAACGTGTAGATCAAACCTTCGCATGGCCCGTTAATCCGGCTGCTCGTACAAATTGCTTTTTGATTATTTATCAGACCGACAGTAACATAATTAAGCTGTTTATTTCGGTTATAATTATCCAGGCGCTGAGTCACTTGTTGACAGCGAGTCAAAGGATCGTAGCCAGCACTAGAAAAGAAATTAGAATTCCAGCGAATCCAAGGTTCCCTAAACCCTTGGGGATTTTGATAGACAGTCACCGGTTCCCCGGTTGAGGTGTCGCACACAAATCCCCCCCGCTGGAGATTCGGTTGGCTTTGGCGAGAAGTGCGGTTGATGGCAATATTGCTGAGAATATCAAACCCATTAGGTAAGGTTTGCGATCGCAATGTCGTAAAAGCATCGATCGGGATTGCTGCATTCAACCCGGTTTTAATCTCCTCAACCTGACCGTTCCACTGGCTCTGCACCGTACCAACAGTATCTCCCTGACCGTGAATTCCCACAACTCTGCCATCAGCATCAAATACAGGCCCGCCACTCATCCCACGTCTTGTGACAGCTTGATAGCGCAGTCCGTAGCCCGAGGATGCGCGGCTCAGACGAGAAGAAATAATACCAGCCGTAAATTCTAGTTTTCTTTCTGATCCAGAGGCGACGGGTAGCGGATAGCCAGCCACATAAATAGTAGAACCGACCACAGCACGTTCCGATTCCCCAATGGGCGCTACTGAATACTGATCTCGGCTCTGAAACTGGATCAAAGCTAAGTCTATATCGCGATCGTTTTTCGGGAGCCGCTGTACTCTGATTGCTGTATAGCTTTTTTCCAAATGAGTGCGAATGCTGTATTCTTGGGCGAGACTTGCCACTACATGATTCGCCGTCAGAACAGTGTAAACATTCCCCTGTTTAGCAATAATTACTCCTGAGCCACTAGCTGCAAAACCCAGCGTGTTGTTCACTTCCACAGTTGTGAACATCGCTAGCTCGGCAATTTCTTGGGCCGTTTTTGCACAAGCAGCATATTGGTGGCCGATAATTGCTGCCACTGTTACTGCACCGGTCAAGATGACGGTCAGCGCGTTAAACCGCAAACCCCACGAATTCATCGCTAACTCCCTGGCTGAGACGAGACGAACTGCAAATATGTACTGATCGGAATTCCCCAACTAGATTTAACCATCTTTTCCAATAATTCCGGCGTCGGTTCACTTCCATCTTCAAAAGCATACACGCCAAAACCGGGATCTCGATGCTTACCTCGACCGTTAATCCCAACCAACAAACCTTGAGCATTAAAAATCGGGCCACCGCTCATACCAATCTTAACCTCATTTGTATAGCCCAAGCTATAGCCTTGAGGTAAAGATTTTGGCAGCAGCAGTTCTACGAACCCCTGTGCTACGGTCAACGCCCCAGTCTCCGCCGGGAACCCGGCCGCCAGCAATGGCTCTCCCGGGGCTGCTCCCTGCGCACCAATGGGTGCTACTTGGTATTCGATCGCGGTACGAAACTCAACAATCGCTAGATCAGTATCGCCCAAGCGCCTCGGAACTTCCAGCGGTTGGTGGATCAGGCCGTCACTCGTAACGATTGTGCGATCGATCCTGTGGAAAGCCACAACGTGCCAGCTAGTCAGCACAGTATAGGTTTGGCCTTGGCGCTGGACGATCGCCCCAGAACCCGAAGATTTGGCCGTCTGGATGCGTACTGCGGTTTGACGCGCCAAGTTTTCCACGTCACCCCCCGGAATTGACCCTGAGATTGGAAATTGTCTTGTCGTTACGGCAGTTCCGAGGGCCCAGAAAAAGGGGGCAATTGCGCCTCATCGTTAATATTTTCCCCGAGCTTTGCTCTGACATCAATGTAAGGAATATTACCGCTTTCTTCCGTAGAAGGCATCCCCACCTGACCTTGGCGCCAAGCTAACAAATTATACAAAGAGCCGATCGGGTCTTGGCCGGGACGGAGGGTATAAATCAAATTTTGACAGATGCCATTGACCTGATTCGCCGTGCAGATGACCTTTTGGCCGTTCATCTGGCCGGCAGTAATGTACTTTAGCGATCGGTTCCGGCGATAGGTTTCCAGGCGTTGGCTGACTAATTGACACCGAGTTGCCGGATCGTAACCAGAACCAGAAAAATAATCAGAAGTCCACTCAATCCAAGGCTCTACAGCACCTTGAGGATTTTGATACATCGTCACCGGCGCACCTGTCGAGGTGCTGCACCAAAATCCGCTTTCCCCGACTGTCGGCCGGGCATAACTGCGTTCAGAAGCCACTGTCAGAGCGATCGCGGCGATCGCTGTTGTCGCCAAAACCTTCGTTAATTGCTGTTGGATCATGTTTTCGCTCGATTTTCAGTAGATTTGTGATAAAAAGCACCTGATTCTGCGATAATACTCTTGATACGCAAGTGAATTAAAGATCGAAATCACAGCAAATTTCAGCTCGATCGACTGCACATCAGAAACTCGGAATCATGACCGACACTCACACGTGCAGCCTTACGACAACCAGTTTTTTGTACATCAGTTAGCTAAAATCTTCTGTATGTTGTTCGCTACTTGCACATTCCCTATAACAGCGGTTTCGGTGCGGTTTGTGAACCATACCGAAATGCGTGTTCAAGTCTCAATTTGGTCGTCATTACTACTATCAAGCTCAAGCTTTCGCCAACCGGAAAGAAGCTGTTTACCTCAAACCTTGGGATAGCTAATTTTGCATGGGGTACATCACACCACTGACAAGGTATTTGATCTAACTTGCGATTTAAATCGCGAGCTTTATCTGTGGAGATACGGAGAAGGCAGGGTTGCACCAATAAGGGGAGATACCCCTCATTTTTTATTAAACACTAAAACAAAGGTATTAGCAAGTAACTTTTCGGACATTCTTGATTGCCGATCGTAGAATCACGGTTTCATGACACCACTCTAGGAGGCTACACTAACGATGCACACGATATGCTTTCCCATAAATCAAGGGTTTCAGGCTGCGATCTCAAAAATCTCCGAACTATTAAACAAGAACCCTGAACTTATT
Organism: Microcoleus sp. bin38.metabat.b11b12b14.051; assembly: GCF_013299165.1. Lineage (NCBI taxonomy): Bacteria > Bacillati > Cyanobacteriota > Cyanophyceae > Oscillatoriales > Microcoleaceae > Microcoleus > Microcoleus sp. bin38.metabat.b11b12b14.051. Next base: position 42,188 of record NZ_JAAFKD010000016.1, on the reverse strand, counting down.
TTCGCCTTCTTAGTGCGGAAATACTTCTAAGTGAGTGTAATCAGGGATTAAGTGCTTGCTACCACCAAAATTTGGCCCGACCTACACTAACGTTGAGTTGACTATTAAAAACTTATGAACCTTATCTGCAAACATTTCGGCTATTTAGCAACTGGATTAGTTTTGATCGGCGGTAGCAGTTGTTCTAGCTACGATGCAGCAGCTAAATCAGCCGAAAACCAGAGCCAACCCTCCGCAAGCACTCATCAGTTCCGACACCTACAGCTAACCGCCAATCAAGTTGATGGTCGATCGACTCCACCGCAGACCTCTAACTCTGTGAACTCAGTTTTAGCGAATACAAAAGTAACAGAGAATACCGCGACAGTTATGGTTTATGAGGCCGACAATCTTTGTCAAAGTCTGAAGCCGACAACAGTTACAGGCCCAGAGAACCAGTTAATGTCATCGGCTGTTAATGAAGTATTAAAGCAGGAGATTTTCGCGAGTCTGGGTTTAGTGGGTTATCGGGTTAAGATCGATCGCGAGCAGGGAATAGCTACCGTAGATTTACGGGCCTTGGGGACTTCGCGGCAGAAATTGCAAAATCTGTCGAGTTGTCAAATGCTAGGTTTGTTCGGAGGCGTGCGCCAAACTTTAACCGCTTATACTCCTTGGCAAATCAAAACAGTACGTTTTACAGAGCTTGGAGAGGACATTGTGAGTACCGTTCGAGAATAATCTCTTAAAATTATTGCAGATGGTATAACCAGCTTTCTGTTGCAGTCCTATTGATCTCCGCCAAGTCCGACGATAAAACACACCGCAATTTCTATGACCCTACCTGACGGCCCCAAAACCCCCCGCTTCGTGCAGCTAGTTCAATGGATCGGCGATCCGCTGACATACATGGACGCCAACGCCAAAAAGTACGGGGAGATTTTCACGACTCGATGGGGCAACCTCGAACCCTTCGTGATGCTCCACAACCCGCAAGCGATCCAGGAAATGCTCAACAGCAAAGCGTTTGATGCTCCCGGCGATATGAACGGTATTCTCAAACCCTTGCTGGGCGAACAATCGATGATTGTCATCTCAGGAGAAAAGCATAAACGGCAGCGTCAACTATTAATGCCGCCCTTTCACGGGGAACGGATGCGTAACTGGGCTCAACAAATTTGCGATATTACCCAAGATGTTGCTAGCAAGTGGAATGTCGATCGACCTTTTGTCGCCCGTACAGCCATGCAAGAAATCACCATGCGGGTAATTTTGCAAGTTGTCTTCGGACTCGATGAAGGGCCGCGCTTGCAGCAACTGTCCCCGCTGCTGGCTGCAATTATCGACACGACAGGCTCTCCGCTGCGATCGAGTATCCTATTTCTGCCCTGGTTGCAGCAAGATTGGGGCTCTTGGAGTCCTTGGGGACGCATGAAACAGCGCCGCCAGAAAATTCAGGAACTGATGGACGCGGAAATAGCAGAACGCAGACTGCAACCAGACGTTAACCGCAACGACATTCTCAGCTTAATGATGGCAGCCCGCGACGAAAACGGCGAACCAATGACCAATGAAGAACTGCGCGACGAGTTGATGACGCTGCTGTTTGCCGGTCACGAAACCACAGCAACAGCCCTAGCTTGGGCATTTTACTGGATTCACAGTTTGCCGTCAGTGCGCCAAAAACTGCTGCAAGAATTGGACACTTTGGGCGAAAATCCCGATCCGATGGATATTTCTCGCTTGCCTTACCTGAGTGCAGTTTGTCAAGAGACGCTGCGAATTTACCCAGTGGGAATGCTGACGTTTCCGCGAGTGGTGCGGGAGCCGGTGGAATTGCTGGGGCATCAACTCGAACCGGGTACGGTGGTTTTCGGTTCGATTTATTTAACCCACCACCGTCGGGATTTGTATCCAGAACCGCTGCAATTTAAGCCGGAAAGGTTTTTGGAGAGGCAATTCTCGCCTTACGAGTATTTGCCCTTTGGAGGCGGCAGCCGCCGCTGTATCGGCTTGGCGCTGGCACAGTTGGAGATGAAGCTGGTACTCGCAACTGTTTTGCGCGATTTAGACTTAACCTTGGCCGAGAAAAAGCCCGTACAAGCCAAACGCCGAGGGGTAACTTTAGGGCCAGCCGGCGGCGTGCGGATGGCTCTGCTGGGGCGGCGGATGCGGCGCTCAAAGCCTGAACCAGTTGCTAGTGGGGTTTGAAGTCGCAGCACGCAGGGGCGGTCGATCCTCTTCGTTGGCGCAGCCCCCGTAGAGGATCGCCCCACCTGATGTTTGGTAGCAGCCGCTACATAAAACTAGCTCTAATCCTTTACCTGTAACCATCACCCGCCCTCAAATTTCAAAATTTCCGTCTAAAATAGTATGAAACTTGCGAACACACCCATAAAGCAAAAGTGGGTGATTGCAATAGTCCTCTTGATCTCTAGAAAGCCTGCCTGCCATACTTTAAAAACATATGCATACCCTGTTATTCAGCAAGGTCGGAAGCGTGTTGGCATTGCCAGCAATCTTCCGGCCTCTTTATTTTTTGTGGATGCTTCAGGCATGGGACTTTCCGATCCACAAAGCAAGGCAAAAGTATAATTTCTCCCCCTGTCGCCATCTGCCCCTTTTCACAATTAGAGAGGTTTAGCCTCCAATTGAAATAGAATTTAACAGCAAGTTAAGAAATAATTAATAACAGATTAAAAGATTTCATTCTGCCCTGATCTCAATCTTCTGTTTTCAGAAATTCTGATACCGAGACAGACTTGGGGAGGCTCTCGATATCTTGAATTTCGCTTTCGTGGGCAAAAAACTCAACTTCTTTGTCATCAATCTGGATCTGATAGCTAGCGGTAGCAGTCACAATCCGCCGCTTTTTTTTGTCTTCTATTAAAACCCAACACACTACAGGTCTGACCCACCTTTCAACGTGCTGGCTTTGCTTCGTACTCCCAAAGGCATACCAGCCTTTAGCTTCAATAATTTGAAGCACTTTGAAATCGTTATTTGCCATATATATCTCGATCGCGTTAACTTGACTATTATTATGAGGTCGAACGGCACGGTTCCCAAGCGGAGCAAAGCTTTGGAACTTATAAGCTAGACTGGACAACCAGATTTTTCGTCGGGAATCAGCGAATTAGCAGAGCATACTGTGCCTGGTTACTCGCTAAAGTTAGTTCGATATTTTGCTACTCTCCCACAATTACGGGGAAGTATCGATACCGCATCCTCAAAAATTAGTCTTGCCGTCAGCTCAACACCAGCTAACTCGCTCTTAGCTAGCTGCATTTTAGTGAATGCCAACTGCTTCCAACGCCTAGTTGGTAAGAGCGATCGGCATACAAGGCTGTTCGGATTTTATGCCGCAATCAACTGTCATTTTTACCAGCTCGGGTAAAACTTAACTAAAGATTGCCGCTTTCAATTCTAAGCCTAGGTGCGCGTAATTCTCAATTAATTGTATGGTGTAGTTGATCATTGCCAAACTGTCGATCGCACTAAACAGCCGTGTCTAACTCTTCAATTACCATCACCGTTAAACTATTCGCCGCCTTCAGTGAAGCCTACGGCGTTTCGGAACTTACATTAGAACTTCCTCCCGAAACCCCAGCGAAGCGAGTGCTCGAAAGCTCGATCGCCCAATACCCTCAATTAGAAAAGTGGCGCGATCGTACCCGCTTCGGCGTCAACCTAGAATTCGTCTCCCCCGACACCATCCTCCAAGACGGCGACGAAGTTGTACTCATCCCCCCCGTCAGCGGTGGATAATCTGATTTTGGATTTTAGATTTTGGATTGGAGAATTAAGAGCGATCGTGCGCCCAGAGATTAAGAAACCGGGTTTCTTCCTATATTTCTGCTTCCCAGACACAAAATCTCATAGAAACCCGGTTTCTCGCCCCCGCGCCCAGAGATTAAGAAACCGGGTTTCTTCCTATATTTCTGCTTCCCAGACACAAAATCTCGTAGAAACCCGGTTTCTCGCCCCCGCGCCCAGAGATTAAGAAACCGGGTTTCTTCCTAGATTTCTGGTTTCCCAACCCAAAATCTCGTAGAAACCCGGTTTCTCGCCCCCGCGCCCAGATTCAGAAACCGGGTTTCTTCCTATATTTCTGCTTCCCAACACAAAATCTCGTAGAAACCCGGTTTCTCGCCCCCGCGCCCAGACGTTAAGAAACCGGGTTTCTTCCTAGATTTCTGGTTTCCCAACCCAAAATCTCGTAGAAACCCGGTTTCTCGCCCCCGCGCCCAGAGATTAAGAAACCGGGTTTCTTCCTAGATTTCTGCTTCCCAGACACAAAATCTCATAGAAACCCGGTTTCTCGCCCCCGCGCCCAGAGATTAAGAAACCGGGTTTCTTCCTATATTTCTGCTTCCCAGACACAAAATCTCGTAGAAACCCGGTTTCTCGCCCCCGCGCCCAGAGATTAAGAAACCGGGTTTCTTCCTATATTTCTGCTTCCCAGACACAAAATCTCGTAGAAACCCGGTTTCTCGCCCCCGCGCCCAGAGATTAAGAAACCGGGTTTCTTCCTAGATTTCTGGTTTCCCAACCCAAAATCTCGTAGAAACCCGGTTTCTCGCCCCCGCGCCCAGATTCAGAAACCGGGTTTCTCGCCTCCCATGCGTCAGCGTTTTGAGTTTTGAGTTACCAAGCAAAAAAAACTTTATAAAGTTTTGAAATTAGTTTTGCAGCCACTTCATTCTTGAGTTCGTTTAATTGAGACAATTTCCCTCAGGATCTGGCTGCTTTCACAGAGGTTGAAAACCTGTCTGAGAAAGAAATTGAAGACGATCGATCTACCTCCCGTCTAGCGCCAAATCTTGCTACAAAATCAATCCCGACTAAAAAAATCGGGTATGGTTGACGGGGTAGATCGACCGTGCTAATCTTGGCTAAGAATTAGAAAACATCGCAAAACTAGAGAGTTGAGCTATGACCCAGGCGACCAGAACCCAATCCACAGCAGCAACCTTCACAGCCCTCAAGTGTAAAGAATGCGGCGAAGAGTACGAACTCCAAGCCAAGCACGTCTGCGATTGCTGTTTTGGCCCGCTAGAAGTCAAGTACGACTACGAGGCGATCCGCCGCCGTGTCACTCGCCAAACCATCCAAGCAGGCCCCAACTCAATCTGGCGCTACCGCGAATTTTTACCAGTCGCTACAGATAACGTCATTGATGTCGGCACGGGGATGACTCCTCTGGTAAAATCCCACCGATTAGCACGCCGCCTCGGCCTCAAAAATCTTTACATCAAAAACGATGCCGTCAATATGCCCACTCTCAGCTTTAAGGACAGAGTGGTGTCAGTCGCCCTCAGCAGAGCGAGAGAATTGGGTTTTACCACAGTATCCTGCGCCAGCACTGGCAACTTAGCTAACTCCACCGCTGCGATCGCAGCCCACGCCGGTCTCGACTGCGTAGTCTTCATCCCTTCAGACTTAGAAGCTGGCAAAGTCCTCGGCACTCTGATTTACAACCCAACTGTCATGTCAGTTCACGGCAACTACGACCAAGTTAACCGTCTCTGCTGCGAAGTCGCCAATACACACGGTTGGGGATTTGTCAATATCAATTTGCGTCCCTACTACTCCGAAGGATCGAAAACCCTTGGCTACGAGGTTGCCGAACAGTTAGGCTGGCAATTGCCAGATCATATCGTTGCCCCGCTGGCTTCAGGCTCTTTGTTCACCAAGATTTACAAAGGCTTTAACGAATTCATCGAAGTCGGTTTAGTTGATGAGAAGAAAGTTCGATTCAGTGGCGCTCAAGCCGACGGTTGTTCGCCGATCGCCCAAGCATACCGCGAAGGTCGCGATTTTGTAACACCGGTCAAACCGAATACAATTGCTAAATCGATCGCGATCGGCAATCCAGCAGACGGGATGTACGCACTTGAAATCGCCCGCAAAACCAACGGAAACATCGAATCCGTCAGCGACACCGAAATCATCGAAGGCATGAAACTGCTGGCAGAAACTGAAGGTATCTTCACCGAAACCGCAGGCGGCACGACGATCGCAGTCTTGAAGAAACTCGTAGAAGCAGGTAAAATCAATCCCGACGAAACCACCGTCGCCTACATCACTGGTAACGGCTTAAAAACCCAAGAAGCAGTTCAAGGCTACATCGGCGAACCCATCACCCTCGAACCAAAACTCGAAGCCTTCGAGCGCGCCCTCGAACGCGCCCGCACCCTCGAACGCTTAGAATGGCAACAAGCTTCTGTTTAATAGTCATTGGTCATTAGTGATTAGTCATTAGTTATTGGTAATTAGTTGTTAAGCTATTGACTAATCACTAATGACTAAGAACTAAGGACTACTGACTAAGGACTACTGACTAAGGACTACTGACTAAGGACTAAGGACTAAAAAAATGACCGTCAAAGTTTTAATTCCGACTCCGCTGCAAAAATTTACCAGCAATCAAGCCACCATCGAATGCGGTGGTGCTAATATTTCCGAACTCATTGAATCCCTGGAAACAAATTGTCCCGGAATCAAAAAAAGCCTGTGCGACGAAAAGGGAGAACCCCGCAGGTTTCTCAACTTCTACGTCAACAGCGAAGACATCCGCTTTTTGGATGGTACAGGAACAGTCCTCAAGGATGGTGATGAAGTTAGCATTGTTCCAGCAGTTGCTGGCGGCTGATGAAAGCAACCGCAGATGGGGGCAGATAAACGCAGATGAACGCAGATAGAATTAATTACTATCTGCGTTCGTTTGTATTATATTTATTGCAAAAAACCCTAGGACGGAATGTGCTGTTTAGATCCTGTCCAAACAGAACGATCGCAATAAGATTAGTTTGTAGTGAGGACTTCAGTCCGCTTTTAAGAAGGACTAAAGTCCTCACTACAAACAGTTTTAATGAGGACTTCAGTCCGCTTTTAAGAAGGACTAAAGTCCTCACTACAAACAGTTTTAATGAGGACTTCAGTCCGCTTTTAAGAAGGACTAAAGTCCTCACTACAAACAGTTTTAATGAGGACTTCAGTCCGCTTTTAAGAAGGACTAAAGTCCTCACTACAAACAGTTTTAATGAGGACTTCAGTCCGCTTTTAAGAAGGACTAAAGTCCTCACTACAAACAGTTTTAATGAGGACTTCAGTCCGCTTTTAAGAAGGACTAAAGTCCTCACTACAAACAGTTTGTAATGAGGACTTCAGTCCGCTATTAAGAAGGACTAAAGTCCTCACTACAAACCTACGGGTAATCCCGACATCAGATCAAACACAAATCCCTGGCTTTGCGCCAGGGATTGTTAATTCTAGGAAACGACGGAAGCAACTTTTGCTGCTGTCCGGGGGCGACGACGACCTGTTACTGCATTAGCCGGAACCGGTGCTGGTGCTGGTGTTGGCGCCGATGTGGATGATGGGCCACCTAATAACTTAGGTGCTTCCAGGGAACCAGGAGCCACTGCGGGTGTTTCCCATTTCACAAAAGCTGCTCCTTCGGGAATTTGCATCAGGAATACTAACATAGGATTGCTTTGCAGTTCCCGGCGCAGTACGCGGCTAATTGCTCGTTCTATTTGGGTTTGTACTCCTACCCAGTCTACGTCAACTCCTGATTCGGCAGTTGTAGAAGGTCTGACAAACTCTGACCAACGATCGCTTAAAATAGTATCAATGGTTTGAGTTATCGATTGTTGTAACAGTTCGCGATCGGCTGATGTGACTACACCTTTTAAGTGTATTTGCGGTGTAGCAACCAATTTGCCTTCTGCGTTCAACGCCGCAGCTACTGTCACTGCACCATCTCCAGCCAATTGCTGACGTTCCTTGAGGACGTTCGCTTTGACTACGCCCGATCGAGAAGAGTCTACTAATTCAATTCCTGAAGGTACTTTAGTACCAAGTCGCATCGAATTTTCAGTTAATTCTACGACATCACCGTTGTCAATAATCACCATATTGCTCGCGGGAATGCCCATGCTTTGAGCCGTCTTGGAGTGCTGAACCAGCATCCGGTGTTCTCCGTGTACCGGCAAGAAGAACTTGGGACGAGTCATGTTAATCATTAACTTTTGGTCTTCCTGACAGCCGTGCCCGGAAACGTGAATGCCTTTGTCCCGGCCGTAAACCACGTTTGCTCCCATCATCATTAGTTTATCGATCGTATTTACCACTGCGATCGTATTTCCAGGAATCGGATTAGCCGAGAAAATGACTGTATCGCCTTTTTTGATTTTCACTTCGTGATGTTCGCCGTTAGCAATACGAGTCATCGCGGCCATCGGTTCGCCTTGGGAACCTGTAGTTAAAATCAAAACTTTATCATCTGGCAAATTACGGATTTCTTTGAGCGGTTTGAAAAGACTATCTTCGCATTTGATGTAGCCGAGATTGCGGCAGTGAGCGATGACGTTCAGCATCGAGCGGCCAACCACTCCGACATACCGATTGTTTTTCTTAGCCAACTCCAACACAATTTGTAATCGGTGTACCGACGAAGCAAAAGTCGTCAGCATCACTCTTCCTGTTGCTTGAGCGATAATTCTGTCTAAATTCGGAGCGACTGAACGTTCTGAAGCAGTAAAACCAGGAACTTCTGAGTTAGTAGAATCGCTGATCAAGCACAGCACGCCTCTTTCGCCGTACTCCGCCAGCTTTTGCAAATCAAAATGCTCGCCGTCTACAGGAGTGTGGTCTATTTTAAAGTCTCCGGTGTGAATAATAATTCCGACGGGAGTGTGAATAGCCACAGTGAAGCTGTCGGCCATCGAGTGAGTATTACGGATGTATTCTACTAAGAAATTCTTGCCAATCCTGACCGTATCCCGCGGTCGAACTGTCCTCAATTCTGTGCGGTGAGATACTCCGGCTTCTTCCAATTTTCCGGCTAGCAAAGCCATCGCCAAGCGCGGGCCGTAGATTACTGGGATTTCAAATTGTTTGAGGTGGTAAGGGATGCCACCGATATGATCTTCGTGACCGTGAGTCACGATCATACCTTTAATTTTGTGGCTGTTTTCCCGCAGGTAAGTCATGTCTGGGAGGACAATATTTACACCGTGCATTCCATCTGTGGGGAAAGCTAAACCTGCATCTAAAAGAATAATTTCATCGCCGTACTCGAACACACAAGTGTTTTTACCGATTTCGTGCAGCCCGCCGAGGGGAATAACTTTTAGAGCTGATGCAGTTGTATTTTTGATCATGCGTATCCTTTGTTAGTTATTTTGTTATTAGTCTGTTGTCTTTCGTCTTTTGTCTGATTTTCGTTAGTAGGGTGATTTTTTTCCACATATTAGATAGTGAAAAACTCCCTGCGGGTTTGACGAACCCGTACAGTCAGTTGTCTTTTGCCTTCAGTCTTTCTTCCTCTGTCTTTGGTCTACCACCATTAGCTAATTACTAACAGTTAATGACTGATGACTGATGACTAATGACTGATGACTGATCACAACTAATATTCAGTTGTCTGAAAACTCGTTCTCGCCCCTCTAGATAGCTGATACTGCGGCTAGCTGACTGAGTACGTCCTTTAATTTTTGAGTTACCTCAACGGGCGCATCGCACAGGGGCGGACGGGTGGAACCTACATCCCAGCCTTGAAGTTTAAGAGCTGCCTTGACGGGAATGGGATTTGTGGTGAGAAAAAGAGCTTTAAACAGGTCAAAAAGTTGCAAGTGAATCTGGGTAGCGACTTGAACTTGACCAGTCTCGAAAGCTTCGATCATCTGTTGTAGTTGCTCTCCTACCAGATGGCTGGCTACGCTAACTACACCAGATCCTCCTACCGCCAACATCGGCAAAGTTAGGGAATCATCTCCAGCATATATGGCAAATTCAGGGGGTGTCAAGCGTCGAATTTGGCTGGCTTGATCCAAGTTGCCACTTGCTTCTTTTACGGCTGCAATGTTGGGGATTTCTGCCAGTCGAGCTACTGTTTCCGGCAACATATTTTGGCCTGTACGACCGGGGATGTTATATAACATTATAGGCAATTCTGGAGCAGATTGCGCGATCGCCCGAAAATGATTGTACAAACCTTCTTGCGGCGGCTTGTTGTAATAAGGAACCACCTGCAAGCAACCATCTAACCCTAGTTTAGCTGCTTTTTTCGTTGCTGCGATCGCTTCTGAGGTAGAATTCGACCCGGCTCCTGCTATGACCAAAGCCTTACCTGCTACTGCCTTTTGCACCACCTGAAATAATTGGTATTCTTCATCCCAAGTCATAGTGGGAGATTCGCCCGTAGTTCCGCACACTACCAAGGCATCCGTACCGCGATCGGCTAAATGCACTGCCAATTGTTCTGCTACCACATAGTTAACGCTGCCGTCTTCCTTAAACGGCGTAATCATTGCAGTCAGAACCCGTCCAAACTTTACCACACTTTCTCCGATTTTAGACTGTTGATTTTTGATGAGAATTTTTTTGATGTCAGGTGAAAGGTTTATCTACAATCGTCCTTTCAATTGACTTCATTGCCCGCTTCAGTCGATTTTTGATGATAAATTTTAAATCTTTGATTTACTCCACATATTTATCTGGGAGCATGAACTCGGATTTAAAATTTTGGGAGCTTTGCGACTTTATTAGGGGGCTGGTATCTGTTTTTTTTAGGCAGAGGCTTCTTATTTTAAAGCAGCCGCCAGAGGGATTCGCAGTAAGTCTTTATCTGCCAGCAACTCAGCTATCTGCACCGCATTTAAAGCAGCCCCTTTGCGAATTTGGTCGCCGCACAGCCACATCTCCAACCCACAGGGGTGAGAAATATCTTGGCGAATTCTGCCGACTAGCACTTCATCCTTTCCGCTGGCCTCGACGGGCATCGGGAAATAATTAGCTTGCCAGTCTTCTACTAGCTTAACGCCGATCGCCTCTTTTAAGATTTCCCTAGCCTCGATCGGGCTAAAAGGCTCTGCAAACTCTAGATTAATCGCCTCCGAATGAGCGCGCAGTACCGGAACCCTGACGCAAGTTGCAGAAATTCTCATCTCGTCACTACCAAAAATCTTCCGAGTTTCGTTTACCATTTTCATCTCTTCCTCACAATACCCCAAATCGTTAATCGGCGTATTGTGCGGAAACAAGTTAAAAGCCAACGGGTAGGGAAATATCTCGGTTTTGGGAGTTTCCCCTGCCAAAATAGCTCTGGCTTGATCTTTCATTTCCTCCATTGCCTTGGCGCCCGCGCCGCTTGCAGACTGGTAAGTTGCTACCACTATGCGCTTGACCGGCTTAACTTTGTGCAGCGGCCACACCGCAACTGCCATCAAAATTGTCGTGCAGTTGGGATTAGCTATGATACCTCGGTGAGCTGCCGCCGCTTGGGGATTGACTTCAGGAACAACTAGAGGTACCGTCGCATCCATGCGGAAAGCGCTGGAATTGTCGATTACCACGGCTCCGGCTGCAACTGCTTTGGGAGCCCAGAGTTTAGAAGTAGAGCCACCCGCGGAGGCGAGCACTAAATCTACATGATCGAACGATCGCTCCGACACTGCTTCGACCGGCAACATCTCGCCGCCAAAGGGCAAAGTTGTGCCTGCTGAACGTTCCGAAGCCAGCAGCTTCAAGTCGGATATCGGAAAATTCCGGTCGTGCAACAGCTCCCTCAACTCGGCACCGACTGCGCCGGTAGCTCCTAAAATGGCAACTCGATAGGATTGAGACAAATTAGTTTCCTCCAAAAAATAAATTCTTAACGATCGAAATCAAAAATTTAAATAACCGCAATACTCATCAATATCTAACTGAATTAATCTTATGCGACATTAGGGCGCGAGCCTATGGCAAGGGTGCAGTTAACCACAGCGGTCGATCGTACTCAATTTTAGTTTAGCATCTTTCGCCGATCGCCCCGCGAGCCGATCGTACTGGGGTGAATTTTTCGGAACTACCTGCCTTTTAGCAGGCGCGTCCATAGATTTTATGAGCGCCCCTGATCTTAGAAACATTGACATCAGAGGGCGATATATGCTATGGTGCATCGGCGATTAATGGACTTAACATCCACATTCCTAGCAGCCAAACCTAGTATCCTCAAACCAAAACTATTTGGCAAGAGCGAAAAAAGTAGCCGGAAACGACTTACAGTCTAATCCGGTAGAGGTGTTGGTAGTTGTGCCGTTACAAGTCAAAGCGTACAAACTTAAAATGCAAGCAAAGTCAGATTTGTATGTATTTTATCAAAATTGTTAAATATCACAAAAGCCGGTCAGTAACTCATGGCTAAGTGCCACTGAGCTTGTAAGAGTAATCAAACAAGCTGTACTGACCAGCCTAAGACTTTCGAGGTCTACGTTATTTGGGTCACGACACCCTGTGGATGCGAAGCTAGTCCCCTGCTCTGTCGCTAGTGGTTAAACAGTTCTAAAGTCACTCTTTACAGTGCTGCTAGCCGGAAAAAGCCCTTATAACATTGACCGACAAGCTAACATTACCCCGTAAGGGAGGCTCCAAAAGAGCAAACATTATGCGTACAGGATTGTAAGGTTTGAGATGGTAATTGTCCCATTGAAAGTACATTACAAAAGTACACTCTCGCCAAGCAATTCCCTTGCGCGGTAATGAAAACATTCAACGCGACTGAAAAAGTCGCTCGCGTCGTTTTCCTCTCAGCCCTAAAGGGACTGAGTTTCACACTTGCCGAGAGTTTTTATGAAAGTAACCCAGGAAAAACTTCCAGCCAGCCAAATTGGTTTGGAAATCGAAGTGCCATCAGAAAAATCAAAACAAGCTTACGAGCAGGTAATCAAACAATTCGCTCGCGAGGTCAATATTCCTGGGTTCCGCAAAGGCAAAGTTCCCCGCCAAGTTTTGCTGCAACGCCTAGGTCAGACTCGCTTGAAGGCGACGGCTTTAGAAAATTTGATCAACGACTCGCTGCAAAAAGCTCTCGAACAAGAAAAAATTCAAGCAATTGGCAGTTTTGAACTCCGCAGCGAGTTTGAGGAATTGCTAGAGAAGTTCGATCCAGAACAGCCTCTGACTTTTTCGGCTAAGGTAGACGTACAACCCGAAGTAAAAATGGGTCAGTACACAGGCTTGCAGCTTCAAGCAGAAGAAGTTAAGTATGATGAGGCTCAGGTGGATGAGGTACTGGCAAAATATCGATCGGACAAAGCTACTTTAATCCCCGTAGAAGGGCGGCCGGCTCAGTTGGGAGACGTGGCTTTAGTTGATTTTGCCGGTAGATTTGCCGAAGCAGCAGAAGGCGAAACTCCCGCAGAAATTCCCGGCGGCGACGCAGAAGACTTTCAAGTAGAACTGTCAGAAAATCAGTTTGTACCAGGCTTTATCCAAGGCATGATGGGAATGAATTCGGGAGAAACCAGAGAAGTTTCTGTCCAGTTCCCTCCGGAGTACAGCAGTGAAGAACTGGCGGGAAAACCAGCAGTATTTACGATTACTCTGAAAGAACTTAAGGAAAAAGAATTGCCAGAGTTAGACGACGACTTCGCCCAAGAAGTTAGCGAGTTTGAAACTTTAGCAGAACTGCGCCAATCCCTAGAAACTCGGTTTAAAGCAGAGCAAGAAAACAAGATATCGGCTAACAAGGAAAAAGCTATATCAGCCGCGCTAGTGGATCTAATTGATGTAGAAATTCCCGAAACAATGCTCGATCGCGAAATCGATTACTTGCTCAACCAACAAGCCATGCAGTTAAAAAATTATGGCATAGATATCAACCAACTGTTTACCGAAGAAAATATCGGGCCCATGCGAGAACGCTCGCGCCCGGAAGCAGTAGAGAGACTCAAGCAGTCTCTAGCCCTAGCAGAAGTAGCGAAGCTGGAATCTTTGTCTGTGGATGACGCAGAATTAGTCGCCGAAGTAGCAAAAGTCAGAAAGCAGTTTCCGAAAGGAGATTTTGACCCTCAAAGATTGCGGGAATTTGTAGCAGAAGACTTGCTGAAACAAAAAACCCTGAAATGGTTGGAAGAAAAAGGAACAATCGAACTCGTACCGGAAGGTTCTCTGACTCCCGCAGCAGAGGAATCAGAGCCCGAAAATGCTCCAGAAGCAACCACCGTTGAAGTGGAAGTCGTAGGCGAAGAGTAAAACTTTCTAGTTTTGCTCTGCTTCGAGAAACTACCAGTTTAGGGTGCGCGACGCGCGCACCTTATCCCTAAAACTAAGGTCGATCGGGTACATTAAAGCACATCTTAGGGAGACGGCACTGTCGTCTCCCTACTTGGTTGTGATTCACAGATTAGAGAAAAACCCGGTTTCTTTATCGGAGTCGGTAAATCCTGCTTGGGGCCAGAAACCGGGTTTTTTCGAGAATAGTTGGTTGTGATTCACAGATTTAGGGAAAAACCCGGTTTCTTTATCGCAGTCGGTAAATCCTGCGCGCGGGGACAGAAACCGGGTTTTTTCGAGAATAGTTGGTTGTGATTCGCAGATTTAGGGAAAAACCCGGTTTCTTTGTCGGAGTCGGTAAATCCTGCGTGGGGGCCAGAAACCGGGTTTTTTCGAGAATTTTTCGTTGTGCTTCGCAGATTTAGGGAAAAACCCGGTTTCTTTATCGCAGTCGGTAAATCCTGCTTGGGGGCCAGAAACCGGGTTTTTTCGAGAATTTTTCGTTGTGCTTCGCAGATTTAGGGAAAAACCCGGTTTCTTTATCGCAGTCGGTAAATCCTGCTTGGGGGCCAGAAACCGGGTTTTTTCGAGAATAGTTGGTTGTGATTCACAGATTAGGGGAAAAACCCGGTTTCTTTATCGCAGTCGGTAAATCCTGCTTGGGGGCCAGAAACCGGGTTTTTTCGAGAATAGTTGGTTGTGATTCACAGATTTGGGGAAAAACCCGGTTTCTTTGTCGGAGTGCGTCCAAGACAGGAGCCATTCACCAATTAATTAACAATCCCCCAATCTAAAATCTAAAATCTAAACTCATACCTCATTTATCGGAGAAAGGCTATAAGTCTTTTGACTCATTCACTCCGCCACCGTGGCGCTAAGTACAAAGCAATCTCACTCACTCAAAACTCCCATTCCCCACATCTGGGTTCAGAAGAGGCATAATAGTTAAAAGCTGGCGGCTTAATTTCAAGCTTTCATCAGCAGTAAATTGTCTAGAATCCTTGACTGGTGTCTTATGGTGGTATCTCAATCTTCCAATTACCTAATTACAAGCTATAACGATTTTGATGTCAGCTCTAGCCCCAGCAATGTAGTACCGATGGTACTAGAACAGTCGGGGATGGGTGAGCGGGCCTTTGACATTTACTCGCGCTTGCTGCGGGAGCGCATTGTGTTTTTAGGAACTCCGGTAACTGACGAAGTGGCTGATTCGATCGTAGCTCAGCTACTGTATCTAGATGCCGAAGATCCAGAAAAAGATGTTCAAATGTACATCAATTCCCCCGGCGGCTCGGTGACGGCGGGTATGGCAATTTATGACACAATGCAGCAAATCCGCCCGGATGTGGTGACTATTTGTTACGGTTTGGCTGCGAGTATGGGCGCATTTCTGCTGACAGCAGGAGCTCACGGTAAACGGATGTCTCTTCCTAGTTCCCGGATTATGATCCATCAGCCGCTTGGAGGCGCTCAAGGTCAAGCAGTAGATATTGAGATTCAAGCCAAAGAAATCCTCTATCATAAGCGTAAGCTGAATCAATTGTTAGCGCACCACACGGGTCAACAGATCGACAAGTTAGAGGCTGATACTGAGCGCGACTTTTTTATGTCAGCCGATGAAGCCAAAGATTACGGATTGGTCGATCGAGTTATCGAAAAAGAAAACCTTCCGGCTGCGGGAGAAAACGTCACTGCACTGAAATAAGAGGCTGTTATGTCTAAGTACGACTCCCATCTAAAATGTTCGTTTTGCGGCAAGTCTCAAGAGCAAGTACGCAAGTTAATCGCAGGCCCAGGGGTCTACATCTGCGACGAATGCGTTGATTTGTGCAATGAAATTTTAGATGAGGAGTTGTTCGATTCGAGTACAGTGCCCGCAGCGGCGGCGGTTCCCAAGCAGGAAACTACCCAGAAGCGCCGCGCTACCTCGGGCAAAAGTATGTCGATGAGCCAAATTCCCAAACCGAGGGAAATTAAAAATTATCTCGACGAAAATGCGATCGGTCAAGAGGAAGCGAAAAAAGTCCTCTCGGTAGCAGTTTACAACCACTACAAGCGCCTCAGCTTTATCCATGCCAAAAATAGCGGCAAGCACCCGCCAGAAGAAGTAGAACTGCAAAAATCAAATATTTTGTTAATCGGGCCCACAGGCTGCGGCAAAACTCTCTTGGCTCAGACTTTGGCGGATATGCTGGACGTGCCGTTTGCGGTGGCTGACGCGACGACGCTGACGGAAGCGGGCTATGTCGGGGAAGATGTGGAAAATATTTTGCTGCGCCTGTTGCAAGTGGCAGATATGGACGTGGAAGAGGCGCAGCGCGGAATTATTTATATTGATGAAATTGACAAAATTGCCCGCAAGAGCGAAAACCCTTCGATTACGCGGGATGTTTCTGGGGAAGGAGTGCAGCAGGCTTTGCTGAAAATGCTGGAGGGGACGATCGCCAATGTACCACCCCAAGGCGGCCGCAAGCACCCGTATCAAGATTGCATCCAAATTGATACCAGCAATATTATGTTTATTTGCGGCGGCGCTTTTGTCGGCCTGGACAAAGTGATCGAGCAGAGAACGGGTAAAAAGTCAATGGGTTTTATTCAGCCGGGAGAAGCTGTGCCGAAGGAAAAGCGGGCCGCCGATGTGCTCAGGCAACTGGAACCAGACGATTTGGTAAAATATGGGATGATTCCAGAGTTTATCGGGCGGGTGCCGGTGGCCGCTGTGTTAGATCCGTTGGATGAGGCGACGCTGATGGCGATTTTGACTGAGCCACGCAATGCTTTGGTGAAGCAGTATCAAAAGCTGCTAAAAATGGATAATGTACAGTTAGATTTTGAGTCGGATGCGATTCGGGCGATCGCCCAAGAGGCATACCGCCGCAAAACTGGAGCGCGGGCGTTGCGGGGAATTGTCGAAGAATTAATGTTAGATGTGATGTACGAGTTGCCGTCGCGGAAGGATGTGACGCGCTGTACGATTACTAAAGAAATGGTTGAGAAGCGATCGACTGCCGAATTGTTGGTGCTTCCATCTTCGCTACCAAAACCAGAGTCAGCTTAAAAGCACGAGTTTTCACTCAATAGGTTCGTAGTGAGGACTTCAGTCCTTCTTTCTCATGACTTAAGTCCTCACTTAGTTTCGTAGTGAGGACTTCAGTCCTCTGGTTAGTAGTGCGGACTGAAGTCCTCACTACTAACCTTAGAAGGACTGAAGTCCTCACTACTAACCTTAGAAGGACTGAAGTCCTCACTACTAACCTTAGAAGGACTGAAGTCCTCACTACTAACCTGTTTGATGCTTTGAATTTCAGTGGATATGATTTTACCTAAGTTTCACCAGCTATGGAATCTCGCATTCAAACATACCTGCGTTTTGCCGCCAGCCAGCAGCGCGACACCGAACGCATCGGCCCCTTCCTCGCTACCTTCAGCCGCCACAGCGCCAACCCTTATCTCAACTATGCGATTCCCGACGACGGCGCCACACCCTCCCTCGCCGATGTCAACGCGCTAATCGCTGCGTACTCTGGGCGCGGGCGAAAGCCGCGTTTGGAATATGTCGCAAAACTAGCGCCCGCTGTCGCAGAAGCCCTGATATCTGCCGGTTTCACCGTTGAGGGACGCTTACCGCTGATGATTTGTACTCCGGGCTCGGAACAATTGCTTCCTATCCCCCCGGAAATTGAACTAATTTTGCCAGTTTCCGACGAGGAACTTTTCGGTACTGTGGCTGCACAAAATGAGGCTTATGGAGAAGCTGCACCCAGCCCTGAAGATGTTAACAGTCTTCGCGAAAGTCTCGCAGCAGGCGGGCTCGCGGTACTCGCCCGCGTCGCAGCAACGGGCGAACCAGCAGGCGCTGGAGTCTGCACTCCACCCCAAAATCAGACGACAGAAATCGCCGGGATTGGCGTGCGCGCTGATTTTCGGCGGCGCGGTATCGCAGGGGCTTTGACAGCGCGGTTGCTGCGAGAGGCTTTCGATGCGGGTGTTGAGGTGGCTTTTTTGATGACGCTACACGAGCAGGAATTTCGAGTTTACAGTAGAGCGGGATTTCGGGCGCGAGGCGAAATCTTGCACATTTCCCGGACGCCCAACTAATACCAATTTTTAACTCGTAAAATATGTGAGGTACACAGAACAGGTAGGGACTCTGGAATGTACCCCATAAACCTGCAATCTGCGGTAAATTGCGGTTACTCTAGTCCGAGTGAACGTATTCGCACAGCAATTAACCCGATCGCTCGACAGTATTCCAGTTACCAAGTCATAGCGGGCGATCGCAAATCATCCGAAATGCAACTAATTTTAATACAAATAATGGCACTCGTCGCACCCACTACATATTATTTTACCTGGCACTTTCGCAATTTTGATTGCCTATTGCGAACTTTCCCTCGGAATGTCAAACAATCTTGTTTGTCAGCCTGGAAATGCTTTGTTGAAGATTAATTTATTGGCTCGCTCTGGTTCTCCATTTTGATGTTGAGTTCCCTAAATCTTAAGTTCGGATCGACCAGATGACTTTGCTGATTTGCTGGTGTCGAGTTAGGGCTTATGACTGAGTACGCTTTTCTTATAAGTTGTCCGCAGCGACGAACTAAGCGATCGCAGTATATATGTTTCAAATCGTTTTTCCTAGACAACAATCTTAACCCAAGCCTATGGGCTTATAACTCAGTACGCTTGGGTTAAAACAGTCCTGGGACTAAAACCCTATGCAAAATAGACACGCTCGTTTGCTTTCATCAAACATCGCGTTCATGTATGGCACTCCTCTCTTCGGAAATTCTTAACGCAAGCGTATTGGCTGAGAAATTAGAGTTTTTTTTCTCATAACTGCTACAATATTATGCGATGAAGTTCATGGTCGGTTCCGAAATTATCGGCTGTCTCATTAGCTCTATCTCGCGTGTAAATTTTTCGGTATATTTTAATATCGGCGTAGTAACACACTGGGGCAACTTTCCAAGAAAGCAGTAAGAACGATTTGAGCGAGAGAGATGAGGAAGAAATGTCAGAGCCAACAATTGACTTAACTAACTGCGATCGCGAGCCGATTCAGATTCCGGGGCTAATTCAGCCCCACGGTGTGATGCTGGTTCTCAAAGAACCCACACTCGAAATTATCCAAGTTAGCAATAACACTTCTGAGTGGCTCGGTCAGCAGCCTCAAGAATTGCTGGGCAAATTATTGTCAGAGTTCCTCGCTCCCAAGCAAATAGAAGCGATTTGGCAATGCCTGTCAGAAGGTTTTGAAAGTGTAAATTCGTTAAACATTTGCATCAATTTGCAACAAAAAATGAGCCGTTTTGAGGGAATTGTGCATCGCTATGACAATACGATTATTTTAGAATTAGAACCAAAAAAAAAGTCATATAAAACAGATTATTTAAGTTTTTATCGGGGAGTGAGAGGGACAATTACCAAAATTCAAAAGGCAGCGTCATTACTAGAAATGTGCCGAATTGTGGTTAAAGAAGTCCGGAAAATTACTGGCTTCGATCGCGTCATGATCTATAAATTTGATAGCGAAGGAGCTGGTACCATCATTGCTGAAGATAAATCGGATTGGGGGCCTACCTATCTCAACCTGCGTTACCCGAGTACAGACATTCCCCAGCAAGCGAGAAACCTCTACACTCTCAACTGGCTGCGCCTGATTCCAGATGTGAATTACCAACCCACAGGGTTAACTCCTGTCAATAACCCCACAACCGATCGACCCCTGGATCTTAGCCATTCAGTGCTGCGGAGCGTATCGCCCGTTCACATCGAGTATCTTCAAAACATGGGCGTCACTGCTTCTATGTCGATCTCGCTGATACAAGACGGCCAATTGTGGGGACTGATAGCGTGCCATCACTCCTCGCCGAAGTATATTTCCTACCATGTGCGAACGGCTTGTGAGTTTCTAGGACAGGTGATGTCGCTAGAACTAGCCACCAAGGAAGCGAACGAAGATTGGGACTACAAAATGCGTTTGAAGTCGCTGCAAACCAAGTTTATAGAATCAGTATCCCAATCCGAATACTTTCTGGATGGGATAGTAAAACTGCAATCAAATTTGCTAGAACTCGTCGGTGCGTCGGGAGCCGTGGTTTGCTCGGGCGAGGGCTGCATTCACGTGGGCCAGACGCCTCCAGAAGAGGCTGTGCCTGCCCTGTTAAACTGGCTAAAACATCAAATTGACCAAAATAATCTGTTTTACACCCGATCGCTGTCTGAGGTTTATCCAGCAGCAAAGCAATTTCAGGCAACTGCTAGTGGGTTGTTAGCCCTGGAAATTTCTAAAGTTCACAGCAATTACATTCTCTGGTTCCGTGGGGAAGTGATTCAAACTGTGAGCTGGGGCGGCAATCCCCACAAACCAATAGCAGCTTTTAACGATGATGGTAGTGCGCGATTGTCTCCTCGCAAATCCTTTGCATTGTGGCAGGAAAATGTCAATGGCTGTTCGCTACCCTGGAAAGCTTGTGAAATCGAATCTGTTGCCGAAATGCGGAGTCTGATTGTCGGCGTGATTCTCAAACAAGCCGACGAACTGGCAGCCATTAACATTGAACTCAAACGCAGCAACGACGAATTGGATTCTTTTGCCTATATTGCTTCCCACGATCTCAAAGAACCACTGCGAGGAATTCACAATTATGCTAATTTCCTGATGGAAGATCACGCCGAGGTGTTGAATCAGGACGGGATTGGGAAGCTGGAAACCTTGGTGCGGCTTACCCAGCGCATGGAAGATTTGATTAACTCGCTGTTGCACTTCTCCCGTCTGGGACGGGCCCAACTCTGCCGCGAAGTGGTGAATTTAAACGATCTCGTGCAACAGGCTACCGCCACGTTGAAGATGAGCCAACCGCAGAATCCTGTGGAGTTTCGCCTGCTGCGCCCGTTGCCCGCGATCGCCTGCGATCGCACTCAAGTCAACGAACTGTTGATCAATCTGCTCAGCAACGCCAGCAAATACAACGACAGCACCGAAAAATGGGTGGAAATCGGTTTTATTGAACCCGAGCCAGCACCAGAATCCCAAATGCCCGATCGCCAATCCCCGATCTTCTACGTGCGCGACAACGGTATCGGGATTTCCACAGAGCACCTAGACAAGATTTTTCAGATTTTCCGGCGGCTGCACGGACGGGACGAGTACGGTGGCGGCACTGGGGCAGGGTTAACCATTGCCCGAAAAATTGTGCAACGACATGGCGGTCAAATCTGGGTTGAATCTACAATCGATCGAGGCAGTACATTTTACTTCACGCTGCCACAGGAGGTAAATCCTTGACTAACACCACAACGCTGACTGCCAGCAAGGCAAATCCATCTCTACTAATTGTGGAAGACAGTGATGAGGATTTTGCAGTGTTTATGCGATTTCTGCAACGCTCAGGCCTGCCGATCCCGATCGAACGCTGCGTCAAAGGCGAGGAGGCGCTAGCGTTTCTGAGCCACACCGGCAAGTACGCTAATGCCGATCGCGCCCCCCGTCCCGCGATGATTGTCCTCGATTTGAACTTGCCTGGTATTGACGGGCGGGAAGTGCTGCGCCGGCTCAAAAAAGACGTTAACTTAAAAACAATTCCTGTGGTGGTGTTTACGACATCAAACAACCCAAAAGATATTGAAACTTGTTATCAACAGGGAATTTACAGCTACATTATCAAACCGATTGATTTTAGCCAACTCAAACAAGATGTCCAGAGAATCTTGGATTGTTGGTGCGAAGTCACTAACCTTTCCATTTCTTCAAATAGGTAGTTGTCAGTAACTCAGCCCTAAAGGGACTGAGCTTGTAAGAGAAATCGAGCAAGCTGTGCTGACCAGCCTAAGACCTTAGAGGTCTACGTTATTTGAGTCACGACACCAGGTGAATGCGAAGCTAGTTTCCTGCTCTGTCATCTGCAATTAAACAGTCTTAAAGTCACTCTCGACAGTGTTGCAGGTTTAAAAAGCTCCTATAACATTGACCGACAAGCTAACATTACACGCAAGTGGAGGGACACAACAATGTCCAACTTTATTTTCGTACTTGATACAAACAGAAAACCACTCACACCTTGCAAGCCGTCAATAGCTCGTAAGTTATTGGCCGCCGGTAAAGCGGCTGTTTTCAGAAGATTCCCGTATACCATTATTCTTAAGAAGGCGGTAACAGCAACCATCGAATCAATCTCACTCAAATTAGATCCAGGATCAAAAACCACTGGCATCGCTTTACTGCAAGGCGAAAAAGTAATCTTTGGCGCTGAGCTAACTCATCGTGGTCAAGCTATCAAAGCCAGTCTTGAATCCCGTCGTTTACTGCGCCGAGTTCGTCGAAATCGTCACACTCGTTACCGCCAAGCGCGTTTCCTAAATCGTACTCGTAGAAAGGGTTGGCTAGCGCCATCTTTGCAGCACCGGGTAGAAACAACTTTAACTTGGGTCGATAAATTACGCAGACTTGTACCCTTAAGTAGTATCGCGATGGAACTGGTTCGATTTGACCTCCAGCAACTAGAGAATCCTGAAATCTCTGGTGTTGAATATCAGCAGGGCGAATTACTTGGATACGAAGTTCGTGAATATCTGCTCAATAAATGGAACAGAAAATGTGCTTACTGCGGTGCTGAGAATTTAGCGTTGCAAGTTGAACACATTCATCCCAAAGCAAAAGGAGGTAGCAATCGGATTTCTAATTTGTGCCTAGCTTGCGAGAAATGTAATCTCAAGAAAGGTACTCGGGATATCAAAGATTTTCTGTCTAAGAAGCCGGACTTGCTCAAGCAGATCATGGCGCAAGTTAAGCGTCCGCTCAAAGATGCCGCTGCTGTAAACTCGACTCGATGGGCGTTGTTCAACCGACTCAAGCTAACAGGATTACCTGTCACGACAGGTTCCGGTGGGCAGACAAAATACAACCGTACTAGATTAAAACTACCCAAATCTCATTGGCTTGATGCTGCTTGTGTTGGTGAACTTGAATCCTTGTCCGTGCTAACAAGTAAGCCACTGCTAATTAAGGCGACTGGACATGGGACTCGTCAAATATGTCGCACAGACAAGGTTGGCTTTCCATCTCGTTACGTGCCTCGAAGTAAATTCGTAAAAGGTTTTCAAACAGGTGACATCGTAAAAGCAGTTGTTACCAGTGGCAAGAAAATTGGTGAATATGTTGGTCGGGTTGCAGTTAGAACAACGGGTTCGTTCAATATCTCAGCATCAGAATTGGTGCAAGGGATTAGTCACAAATACTGCAAAATAGTTCACCATAAAGATGGTTACAGCTACTCATTTTGAGATTGAAGATTCAAGGCGGTTGAAACCGCCGGGTCGTTTCCCTAGGAAGGACTAAAGTCGCCGAGTTTCCCACTTACCGTATTTCTTTTTATGAGTCAAAGCCAGCGCACTATATTAATTATTGATGATTGTCCCGAAGACCGGGAGCTGTATCGGCGGTACCTGCTGCGCGATCGCGAGTACAAATATATTTTTATCGAAGCAAGTTTGGGGCGCAAAGGCTTCGAGCTGTGGCAGCACCACCAACCAGATGCCGTGTTGCTAGATTACCGATTGCCAGACTTAGATGGACTCGAGTGGCTGGCTCAACTGCCAAACGAGGCCCAGCAAAGGTGTTTGCCCGTAATTGTGGTGACAGGCCAGGGAAATGAGGCGATCGCCGTACAAGCGATGAAAGCGGGCGCACAAGACTATCTAGTCAAAGAGCAGATGACGCCAGAGAGTTTGCATCTGGCGGTAAACGGAGCGATTGAAACCGTGCAGTTGCGCGCCCAATTGCAACAGCGGCTCGAACGAGAGCGAGTGATAGGGCAGATTACTCGGCAAATTCATCAATCGCTAGAGTTGGATCAAATTCTACAGACAACTGTGACAGAGGTACGGCAGTTTCTGCATACCGATCGGGTGCTGATTTTCCGCTTGCAGTCAGACGGCTGGGGTAAGGTAATCACAGAATCGATCGGCGATCGATGGACTCCTCTGCTGGCTACCTCACTTTATCACCCTTGTCTGGGTGAATCCTACCTGCAATCATTCCACGAGGGATTAGTCACCGTCAAACCAGATATTCACGATGGCAGCATCAAACCTTGCCACGTCGAGTTGCTGGCAAGTTTGCAGGTACGGGCAAATTTAGTGGTGCCGATCCTGCAAGATAACAAATTGTGGGGAATGCTGATCGCCCATCACTGCACTTCCCCCCGCCAGTGGCAACCGTTAGAAATCGAGTTGCTCCAAGAATTAGCAACTCAGGCTGGCATTGCCTTACAACAGGCAGAACTTTATCAGCAGGCTCTGCGCGAATTGCAAGAGCGGCAGCGGGTAGAAGATGCTCTGCGACAGCAAACTGCTCGAGCGTCCCTGGTGGCGCAGATCGCGGTGCGAGTGCGACAGACGCTTGAGGTGAACGAAATCCTGGAGACAACGGTGGTGGAAGTGCGCCATTTTCTGCAAGCTGATCGAGTCTTCGTGTATCGCTTTGGGCCAGACTCTAGCGGCAGGGTAATTGTGGAATCTGTCGGTGAAAACTGGTTGCCGATCCTAGATGCCGAGGTTGACGATCGGCATTTCAGGGAAACCGGGGCTGAAGACTATCTGCTGGGACGCATCCAGACAGTTGATGATATTGATACCGCTCCTTTAAGCCAGTGTCACCTCGATTTGCTTGCCCGATTTCAAGTGCGCGCCAACCTGGCAGTTCCAATTCTGCACGGAGAAGCATTGTGGGGCTTATTAGTTGCCAACCAGTGTTCTGCGCCCCGCCAGTGGCAAGCAGTAGAGATTGATTTGCTTAAAGAGCTCACCAATCAGGTTGGTGTTGCCATTCACCAGGCCGAACTTTATCAGCAAGTTCAAATTGAATTGAGCGAACGCAAACAGGGAGAAGCAGCGCTGCGGGAAAGTCAAGCTTTATTTGAAGCGTTTATGCGTTACAGTCCTGCTACTGCCTACATTAAAGATGAAGACGGGCGTTACGTATATGTCAATTCCATAAATGAACGAGTTTGTCAGCGAGGTAGCACAGATTGGATCGGCAAAACTGATTTTGAATTATTTGAACCTCACAAAGCCAACGAGTATTGGAATAACGATCTGAGTGCCCTTGGTGCCAACCAGGCAATTGAGGTCATGGAAACTTACGCTCAGCAAGACGCGGAACATTGTTATATCTCCTATAAATTTCCGATTCAACTGTCTGTTGAACGGCGATTGCTGGCTGGTTTGTCGCTGGATATCACCGCTCGCAAACAAGCTGAGGAAGCACTGCGACAAAGTGAAGAGTTTAAGCAAAGACTTTTGGAAAGCAGCAGTGATTGCATCAAAATACTTTCTCTAGAGGGACGGCTGTTGTACATGAATGCAGGTGGGATGTGTCTGATGGAGATTGATGATGTGACCCCCTACATCAACGCGCAGTGGAGCTGTCTGTGGCAACAGCAAGATCGGCAGGAAATAGAGTCCGCGCTGGCTGCTGCTAAGTCAGGTAATTTGGGTAGATTCCAGGGTAATTGCAGAACCGCCAAAGGTACGCCGAAATGGTGGGATGTGGTGGTAACGCCGATTCGGGATGTCACAGGTCAAGTAACGCAATTTTTAGCGGTTTCGCGAGATATTAGCGATCGCAAACAGGCAGAAGAAGCTCTGCGCGAGAGCGAAGCACGCTACCGTCAGTTAGCTAACAGCGTTCCCAATATTGTCTGGGCAAGTGACGCCCGAGGCAACATTAATTACTTGAATCAACGCTGGTTGGAGTATACCGGACTGCCGCTGGCAGAGGCGGAAAAAAATTGGATGCAGTCGGTTCATCCGGCTGATTTGCCACAAGTTGAAGGATTCTGGGACTCGGCTCCCAATTGCCACAACAACGATGCTGAAATCTCCGAAATTCAAGACCCAAGCAACGATACTGAAATCTACGAAATTCAATACCGACTGAAGTCTTCTGAGGGCGCGTATCGCTGGCATCTATTGCGCGGCTGTCCGGTGCGCGATGTCTATGGTTGCCTGGTTAAATGGTTTGGCACTTTTACCGATATCCACGATCGGGTGGAGATACAAGCTGAGCGCGATCGCATCCTGGTTCAAGAACAAGCAGCACGAGCAGAATTGGAAAGAGCCAACCGCGTCAAAGATGAGTTTCTGGCGGTTCTTTCTCACGAACTGCGTTCGCCTCTCAACCCGATCTTGGGCTGGACGCAACTGATGCAAACTCGCAAATTAGACGCAGCGACAACCACCAGCGCTCTAGCAACGATCGAACGCAATGTTTTATTACAAACCCAACTGATTGATGACCTGCTGGATGTCGCTCGGATTTTGCGCGGTAAAATGGCTTTGAACGTAGAACCGGTTAATTTAGTATTCATTATTGAGTCAGCTCTGGAAACAGTTAGAACTGCAACAGTTGCTAAATCAATTGTGATTCATCCGGTTTTAGAGAATATTGGAGAGGTTTCCGGTGATGGGGTGCGCTTGCAGCAGATAGTCTGGAATCTGCTCTCGAATGCGATTAAATTCACCCCTAACGGCGGACAAGTAGAAATTTATCTAGAGCGCAAAGACGAGCAGGCCCAGATTAGAATTACCGATACTGGCAAAGGTATTAGTTCAGAGTTCCTGCCGCACATTTTTGAGCATTTCCGTCAAGAGGATGCTTCGATTACTCGCAAGCATGGCGGATTGGGACTGGGGCTGGCGATCGTCAATAATTTGGTGGCAGCGCACGGCGGCACAATCTCTGCCCAGAGTGCGGGCCAGGGCCAAGGAGCGACATTTACTGTCAGGCTACCGCTGGTTGGTGTGGAACCGCAAACCGCCCCCGCCCAAGAGTCAGGCGGCGCCGAGATCGATCTCGCGGGCATCCGAGTTTTACTGGTTGACGACGAACTAGATACCCGCGAGTTGCTCGCCTTCATCCTAGAAGAATATGGCGCCAACGTGCTCGCCGCATCCTCGGCTGAGGAGTTTTTGGAACTCTTGGCCTGCTTTAAACCGGATATTTTGGTTAGCGATATTGGGATGCCAGGGATGGATGGTTATGCCCTGTTGAGGCGGGTGCGCTCTCTACCGCCTCAACAGGGAGGACGAATTCCAGCCCTCGCTTTGACTGCTTATGCCAGATTTGAAGATCGCCAACAAGCAGTTTTAGCAGGTTTCCAGGGGCATATTTCCAAACCTGTCGATCCGAGTAGGTTGGTGACGCTGCTTTCAGAGTTGCTGGGCCGGCGGTAAGGAACTTTCGGGGTTTCTGACTGGTAAGAGCGATCTGTTTGGCTCCGGCTGCGAACTTTCCGGCGCCGCGCGCGATCGAATTTCAATGCTGTTAATCGATCGGACATGATATGGTATCATCTCCGGTCGATTACTATAATAAAAATCGATCGGGCGATCGGTACTCGGGATGAGAGCGGACTCAAGTCCGCACTACGAACTCGAGCGTGCGATCGGGCGATCGGTACTCGGGATGAGAGCGGACTCAAGTCCGCACTACGAACTCGAGCGTGCGATCGGGCGCTGGGTACTCGGGATGAGAGCGGACTCAAGTCCGCACTACGAACTCGAGCGTGCGATCGGGCGCTGGGTACTCGGGATGAGAGCGGACTCAAGTCCGCACTACGAACTCGAGCGTGCGATCGGGCGCTGGGTACTCGGGATGAGAGCGGACTCAAGTCCGCACTACGAACTCGAGCGTGCGATCGGGCGCTGGGTACTCGGGATGAGAGCGGACTCAAGTCCGCACTACGAACTCGAGCGTGCGATCGGGCGCTGGGTACTCGGGATGAGAGCGGACTCAAGTCCGCACTACGAACTCGAGCGTGCGATCGGGCGCTGGGTACTTGGGATGAGAGCGGACTCAAGTCCGCACTACGAACCCGATCGCGCGTGGGGTTAATCGATCGCGCACGAGATGACTCTTCATCGGAGCGATCGAACAATTTGATTGAACTGGCAAAATCCATGGATTACCAATCTATAAAATCATCGCCATCAACTCCAGCAGACAACTCAGGAAAATCCGGTTCCGATTCCAACGTAAAACTCCCCGACTCCCACATTTCTAAGTCATCGGACAAATCGACTGCTTGTCCCTCAAATAAATTAGCCCATTGGTTAGCCGTATTCGCGACTGATAAAGCATCAGCCCGCACCGCTACAGCCAGAGCATTTATGTCATTCTGAGAGTTTGTAGAGCTGTTTGTCTCGCGCTGGGGTTCAGAAGTATTTTGCAGCTTGGTAGGGGTATTTTCGGGGGCCCAGGAGTCTTTTTGCTCTTCTTCTTCATCCCCCAAAAAATTGTCTACCCTGTCAGAAATCGCCGAGTTCTCCACCTGTTGGTTAGTCTCACCTGCCGGAGGAAAATTTCTCTGATTTTCGGCTACAGGTGCGTCAGAATTTGGCAAATCCTGGGCGCGAGAACTATTGCTGGCAGCGGGATTTGTCACTGCTACTTTGACTGCTATGCGACGGTTAAATACTTGTAAAAAAGCTTCTTCAATATTCGGTACTTTGTCTTTGACCATATTGAGTAACGGCTGCGAACTAATTTTAACATGGGCAGTATCATGGTTGAGAATTACTAGCTGCCCGTGTTGGCGGAGCAGCGATTGAGTGCCGTGCGGCCTGATGCGATCGAGTACCTGTTGCCACACTCGATTTAAATCGATTTCATCGGCTGAATTAGTCGGTGAATAATTTGTTTCTGGGGTTGGTATTGCTTCGGAAATCGGTGCGCTGGGGGTGCTTTCTGGGCGATCGACCACAGGTGGCGGCCCAGGTGGCTGATTTTGAGGTTTGGCTGCGGCAGGCTGTTCTACCGGGGATGTTTGACTGCCCAAATTTTGAGAAGATTTAGTCATATTTGGGGCTGGTGCGGCTGTTGGTTGCTGCTGGGTTCTAATGGCTGAGGGCAACAATCCCAACAGCGTTACTTCCAGCCACAATCGCGGCTGAGTGGTGTTTTTAATTTGCGCTTCGTGGGTTTGCAAGTGTTTCTGACTTGCCAAAATTAACTCTGCATTCCAGTTACGGGCTAAATCGCATAGTTTTTGCCAAGTTTCAGCGGTTAAAGCTACTAAATCTGAGCGCTTCGGTGCAGATGAAGCTACAAGCAAATCTCGGTAAAAGCTGGCGAGACTTTGCAGCACAATTAGCGGTTCCCGACCGCGATCCATCAGGTGGCGGGTCATGTCTATTAATGCTGTAGCGTTATCGTTTTCTATGGCTTGCAGCAGTTCTAGCAAGTCATTTTCGGGGACGGCGCCGACTAAATCCCAAACTTTTTCGACTGTTATGCGATCGGGAAATAAGCTGAGTTGGTCGAGCAAGCTTTCGGCATCTCGCAGTCCTCCTTGGGCGATTTGAGCCACCATTTTTACGGCATCGTTCGCAATATTGATGTTTTCTAATTGGGCAATTTTGTGCAGGTGGGCGGTCATTGAGTCGAGGGGAATCCGGCGGAAGTCGAATTTTTGGCAGCGAGAAATGATTGTTTGTAATACTCTTTGGGGGTCGGTTGTGGCGAGGACGAATACGACGCGATCGGGTGGTTCTTCTAATGTTTTTAATAAGGCATTAAATGCTTGGTTGCTGAGCATATGAACTTCGTCGATTACATATACTTTATAGCGGCACTGTACGGGGGAAAATTGCGATCGCTCGATCAAGTCCCGAATGTTGTCTACTCCGGTGTTGCTGGCGGCGTCTATTTCGATGACATCTAGTGTTGAACCTCTGGCAATTTCTTGACAAACGTTGCATTTGCCGCAGGGTGTTGGGGTGGGGGCGCCGGTAGAAATACAGTTGAGCGATTTGGCGAAAATTCTGGCACTAGAGGTTTTACCGGTGCCTCTGGGGCCGGTGAATAGATATGCTGGTGCTATGCGCTGTTGCAAGATGGCGCTGGTGAGGGTTTGGGCGATCGCCTCTTGACCGACTAATTCGGCAAAAGTCTGGGGGCGATATTTGTGGTGCAGGGGTTCGTAGGTCACGATCGAATATTGGTGGTATTAGCTGTAATCTTAGCTAAGTCACACCGTTCGATCGCACTGTCGATCTACTCTCAAAGCCAGCCCCCCCGCAGGGCCGCACGGTGCTGCGCGATCTGTGGCGCAGCCATTAGCACCCGCTCAGAAAGCCCGCACCTCCATCCTCAGGGCGATCGACTGTTCTGTTTCCTGTTTTGGGCTGCTCGCTGCTAAAGTTACTATTAATTTATGTGTATTAACTTTTCTTGTTCTACAAACAAAGCCTCACGAAGCAACATTTTTTTTGACCATATTGGTATAATCTGTAACAGAGTATTCACCATTTGTTGTTGCCCCTGCTCGATGGCGATTTTCCGATCTTGTGGGAAGCTGCTTGCAGTTAAAGATAAAGTATTAATTAGAGGGTGCCTGTTCGCGTTGCAGAAATCCAGTTGTACCAAAATGGTGGTGGAATGATGTCAAGGTTGGTCGATCGAGTTGCACTGCCAGCTCTACTCTGGAGTCCTGTATCAAGATAGCGTCAAAATTTACCCTTTAAAAGCCCATGTCAACCAAAATAATCCTTGTAGAAGCAAGGTTGGCAGTAGCCTCTCCCAAACCTAAATCGGCTAAACCGGGAGATATGCCCCCAGAGCAACTCTTCATGGGAGCGTCGGGATTACTGTTGTTATTGCTGATCGGTTTAGCTGTGTTTAGCAAGCTCAAACTCGACGATTTGAGCAAGAAACTCAAATTTGAGGAGTTTAGAAATAGAGAACTCCAGAAAAAATACAAACTGGCTCTGGAAACCATGTCAAAGATGGAAAAAAACCCCGACCTCATCCACTCGCGAGACTTTAATTTGGACTACCTGAGGATGCGGATGGCGGAAGAAGTTTTTCACTTTGCCATTGTCAACCAGATTAAGGTAAAAGTCAAAGACAAAATTAGTATTGCCCTGCGTCCGACTCAGGGTGCAGTAGGAGATAAAAACGGGACTGCGGGGAGCGGCCGGCAAGTGGATTCGATGTTTGATATCGAATATGAAACTGGCGATCCGGCAGTAAAAATAGAAAAGCGAGTGCTGTTTCGGATTCAAATTAAGCTGATGAAACTGCCGACTCAGGCAACATCGGCGACAATCAATCAAATTATTGACTGTTTGGAAACTTATCTGAGTCCTTCAGACGATCACGACAGTTGGCAGCCGACTATTCAAGGTCGCATCGTTCATATTGAATGGGATCAAAAAGCAAAGCCGACACCGATGTTGGTGCTAGAACAGTCGAATGAAGGGGTAAATGTTACGTTTAGGACGACGAGAACGCCGGCCGGCAGAGCTGTCAATGAAAATGAGAGTCAGTTGGCAGGATCTAAGGGTCAAAAAAATGCTAAAAGTAGTTCTAAAAGTGCGGGCAAAGGTGGAACAAAAAGTCCTGCTAAGGTAGGAGTAAAACGTCCAGGATCTCGCAAATAGATTGAGGAAAATTGACATTATTTTCCTGAAATAACTCTAGTATCAGTAGGTTTTTCAGTGTTTTGTGGCTGTCTTTTATAGCTTTTATCAAGTACATGAGGTACCGCTTGAGATTTGGGATTGTTAATGAATTTGTGAATACATCAGTTACACTCTTTGGCGCTATATTCTGAATAATGCGATCGGCTATGTTTAAATACGGTTGATAAATAGGCTTTTTGACGAATTTCAGAGATCGATTTTATGGCAATACAGGCATTTTGTGCAAGTCAGATCGTTCTTAAGTCAACCGTATTCGACTTAATTGGAAATTATAGATCAATACGGTTTACTTAAAATTGTCCGAAGAGAGGAACGAAGCAATCGCAGAGTTGATTTTTCATCATGTTTTACCCCTAGGAGGGTCTTAAGTAAACCGTATTGAATTATAGATTGGGAATTCTTTCGGCTTTCTTGTTTCTTTGCTTCGTACCTTCTTTCTTAGCATTCTTTATTGTTTAATGAGATAAACCTGTAAGATTCAAAATAATCACACCGAGGATGATTAGAGAAATGGAACCAATTCTAAAAATTGTGATGGGGTCTTTAAAAAATAAAATACCTCCAATGGCAACAAGAGCAATTCCCAACCCGGAGAAAATTGAATAAGCTACGCTCACATCTAGCTTTTTAATAGCTAAATTTAAAAATATAAAACTAATTCCATAAAAAATTAGCATTAAAATCGAGGGGACTACTTTTGTGAAACCTTCAGAGAATTTCATATAAATAGTACCTGCTGCTTCTAAAATGATGGCAAGCATTAGATAAATCCAGCTTACAGAATAATCTGGCTTTGGTATCGGCATTTTTGTTCCTTAATAATTTTTTGTGTTTTGCTTATTTCCTGGAAAATTTAAGGGTTTTAAATTTTAAATTCAGGATATAATCGGTTTTGTTTGGCTCTGAGAATTTTCTGTTTAACTCGATCTCCTAAATTATCTATAAGTGAATAGGCTGCATCAAATCCCAAAAAAGCCATAAAATATAATTTAGGCTTATAACCAAAAATACAAAATAATAAAATAGTTATTTTTGTAATAAGCCGATTGTGAAAAATAAATTTTAATACAAAATGTAAAGAATTTTTATGACGGTCGCTAAAATCATTTAACCATTCATCTACAAAAGATGAGAAGGCTATGGCAGTAAAGATAAATAACCCAGTAGATAGCGACGATAAGTCGATTACAACTGGAGAAATTAATAGTCTTAATATAGCAGAAATAAGAATCGATACTGTTAAAAGCCTAAAAATTAAGTTGTCTATTTTGCCAGAGCCCAATAATCCTACAGCTACAGCTATGAAAATTATCCCAGAGATGTAGTCTATATAAACTAAAGAAACAAGTAAAAACATTGAGATAGCAGCTAGGAATAGTGCAATTTTTTTATGAAAAATCGATTCGTCATAGGCTTCATCAATATATTTACTGGAACCTCCTAAAACCATATAACCACATAAAATATAAAAATCTAGCAATACATTATTAGTATTTTTTATTATAAAGAAATCTTAATATTAGTTATACTAATATTAAGGAGACAACAGAGGTAAGGATTTTCATATTACAGATCAACCAAAGGAAACTTTGGGCGCAAAAGAGAGCTAGACTAAAGTAAATCATAAACCGATAAAGCTCGTTTGGCAATAACTGCCAAAAATTTATTCTGTCCCTCAGTATTATCTAATGAGAATTGGAAATTGGAAATTGGTGATTTTTTATATTCTATCCCACAGGTTACATCCTCAACTATCACAATCGGTTTTTATCGAGCAATTAAGCTATAAATTATACTTTTGTAGTGACTGTTCAGGGAAGTAACCAGACAATAAGGGTTTCAGGCGATAAAATCACTTGACTTAGCCTCCTAACTTCAAACTTAGAGGTTTAATAGTGTCCCAAACCCTATTAAATTCGTACCCCCCCCTGAACACTTACCTTTTTCTAGCAATGAGATGATCCTCCCACAATTATTGGTTAAGAACTTAGAGACTATATTCTTAGATAGATCGCCAAGCTGGAATCAAGGTTAACAATGTTGTTTGAGCAGAGACAGTAAGCACAGTCAACAGCAGGATTTTGCCCGAATAAATTTCGGTGTTGCTAAAGTTAATTTATGAATTACTGAGCAATGGAAAGATTCTGAAATTTTAGATCGTCCCCGTCTGTTAGAGAGCGGGGAATTGCTAACCAAGTATTAACTATTGTAAACCGAATTCAACTATTTAGGGAAGTCAAACAGCACCTCGGTCATGTAATGTTCGGCCCAATCTTGACCGAAAGCTTTTTCGAGTACGCGTCTGGTTTTGTCATTTTGCTGCTGCTGGGTGCAGTAGTAAATTTGAGCGTCCAGAATTTCCGATTCTTCGGATGCTGAAACTGGTTCGCAAGCGACTGCGAGTTTGCAGTGAATTTCTACGTAGGATTCAACTATGTCGAGAAATCGGCTTTCTTCTTCTTGGGAATCGGGGCGGACAAACAGGCAAAATTCAGAGAAAATATCGCCCCATTCAGGAATTTGGCGGGGACAAGAAAACTGGTTGACGGGTAGAGTTTGCAGTTGGGTGCGGTATTTTTCCGACAAAGTTCGATCGGGATTGAGGGGAGAAAGGTCTGCGATCGCGGCGCTAATTTGACCTTTGCCTGCTACGATATCGGTACCGAACATCGGCAAAGCGTAATTCGGTTTGGGAAACATCACGCAGTGCAGGATATCCAGCAGCGGCCCGACTTTAGCTAGTTCGAGGTGTATTTTGCGGAATTGGGGCGTTTGATAGCAGCGGTTTTCAATGATCAGTTTTTCTCCTTCCAAGCGCCCTTCTACGTATCCCAACTCAGCGGGCAGGTTGTAGGGTTCGAGGTCGAGGTACCGACGCCATACTGATTCGATCCGGTCTGCTAATTGGCGGATCAGAGGGTGCTGTTGCTCGCGGAGGGAAGGCTGGGCTCTTTCTAACATTCCTATTTTATCGGGCGATCTCTTAATAAAACTTGATTCTACTGTTGCAGGATGCAGGAAAAAAGGTAGATACTTTTAAGGATACCAGCAGATTGACTTGCCGATCGAGCAAGTTTTACAGGAGATGAGTTTATGTTTGGTCTCGGATTGCCCGAAATGGGCATTATTGCGGTAGTGGCTATGCTCATTTTCGGCCCCAAGAAAATCCCTGAGTTGGGTAATGCTTTGGGAAAAACCTTGCGGAGTTTTAAGGAAGGGGTCGGTCTAGGTGATGATGAATCCGCCCTCAAGGAGAAGGAGAATGAGGAAGAGGGTCAGCCGAAGGTGTAAATTAGGTTTGATCGTTCGGACTTTAATCCTCCTTTTTAAGGACTAAAGTCCTCACTACGAACCTATTCGGGAAATTTTCGTTCTCTAACTTCTAGGGAATAATCTTTGACAGCTTGGGTAATTGTTGCTCGCAAATTGGCGTAAGCTTTGGCAAAGGGCGGCTGTTTTTCGGAAAGTCCCAACAAATCGGAAGTAACTAAAACTTGTCCGTCGCAGTGCGGGCCCGCGCCGATACCAATGGTGGGAATAGTTAATTTTTGGGTAATTTGGGCGGCTAAGTCTGCGGGAATGTGTTCGAGGACGATCGCAAAGGCACCGGCTGATTCGAGGGCGATCGACTCTGCTAAGATGCGATCGGCAGATTCCGATGTTTTGCCTTGTTTTTTGTAACCGAGTTGGTGTACCGACTGCGGAGTTAAGCCCACGTGGCCCATCACCGGAATCCCGGCGGAAGTTAGCTGCGAAACCGTCGCGGCCATTGCTGGATATCCGCCCTCCAATTTTACAGCTTGAGCGCCGGTTTCTTTCAAAACTCTTCCCGCCGAGTGCATGGCTTGCTGGGGACTTTCTTGGTAAGTTAAAAATGGCAAATCGACAACCATTAATGCTTGTTTGACTCCGCGACGCACAGCTTTAGCGTGGTGCAGCATTTCATCGAGGGTGAGGGGGAGTGTTGTCTCGTAGCCCAAGATTGTCATGGCGAGGGAATCGCCGACGAGGATGATGTCTGCGCCGGCTTGGTCGATGAGTTGGGCGATCGCATAATCATAACCTGTCAGCACCACAATCGCCCGCCCTTGCTGTTTCCACTGAATAAGTTGATGAGTAGTTACTGTCATTTTATTGCCAACATATATATTAACTTGTTTACCAGATTGTAGGGTGTGTGAGGCGCGGCGATTAACAATTGTCACAAATCGAGTAACAAGATTGCAGCACCTCACGCACCAGAAAAAACTCAATCAATCTTGTAGGGTGTGTGAGGCGCGGCGATTAACAATTGTCACAAATCGAGTAACTGGATTCAGCGCCTCACGCACCAGCGAGTTCTTATATCATCTCCGGTCAATTACCATAAAAAAACGGTTAGTAGTGCGGACTTAAGTCCGCAAAGATTTAAATTTTGCGGACTTAAGTCCGCACTACGAACGAATCTGATTGCGATCGATCGACCGGAAATGATATTATCAGTAGTAGTCAGGTGCGTCGCCGTGAAATTGTCGATTGGATTTAGAGATTGTTCATAGCGACACACCCTACAAATATTGTTGCTAAACCCGAATATAGCTTTGATTCCCCTCTGCTGGTAAAACAATCAACCGTTGATTTTTCAAATCTGGTTCCAAGCCTAAATCTTCGAGTGGAATTAAGCCGATTAAAGGTTCTTGTCCTGCGGGTAGTTCAACGCAATCATACCTTCCTTCTCTTCCCGCTATGACAAGACTCACATCTTTGAAAATCCGAAACTTTCTGGTACCGATGGCTGTCTCTCCGTCGATTTCGCCTAGCATTGACAAACCCAACTGACTGATAATCTCTGCTGGTAAGCAAAGTCGAGTTGCACCTGTATCCACTAAGACATTATCGAGGGTAACAGACCGTATTTGTTCTGTTGATATAAACCCTCTTTCTGCCAGAATTTCATCAATGTGGTTGGTGACGGCGATTGTTGCGGTAACTCTGCCCATATTTTTACCCTTTTGCTTGACTAGGGAATGTTTCGATATGCAATCTAGGCTGCATATTATACATTTTAACAATATTTGTAACTGAAAGCGATATTTTTCTTTATTCCTGAAGTTCTGCTAATAACATTTCCCCGAAAGGATGTTCAGACAATTGCTCAAATGTCAAATCTCCTTTACTAATTCCTTCCCGCCACAGCAAAACATAATTTTCCCACACAGTCTGAATGTTCGGGTGGTTTTCTGGTAACTTGCTGCGAAAAATTTCCAAGGCTTGCAAATACAGCGGTTCGGCTTCCGAGTACCTTCCTTGGGATTCATAAAGTCCGGCTAAATTGTTGAAGTCAATAGCTAAACTGGGATGGTCTTCAGGAAGCGAACGCTTGTCTATTTCCACAGCTTGCAAATACAGCGGTTCCGCTTCCGAGTACCTTCCTTGGGATTCATAAAGTAGGGCTAAATTGTTGAGACGAATAGCTAAACTGGGATGGTCTTCAGGAAGCGAATGCTTGTCTATTTCCACAGCTTGTAAATACAGCGGTTCCGCTTCCGAGTACCTTCCTTGGGATTTATAAAGTGCGGCTAAATTGTTGAGGTGAGTAGCTAAACTGGGATGGTCTTCAGGAAGCGAACGCTTGTCTATTTCCAAGGCTTGCAAAAACAGCGGTTCCGCTTCCGAGTACCTTCCTTGGGATTTATAAAGTCCGGCTAAATTGTTGAGGTGAATAGCTAAACTGGGATGGTCTTCAGGAAGCGAACGCTTGTCTATTTCCACAGCTTGCAAAAGCAGCGGTTCGGCTTCGGAGTACCTTCCTTGGGATTTATAAAGTGCGGCTAAATTGTTGAAGTCAATAGCTAAATCATGATGGTCTTCAGGAAGCGAACGCTTGTCTATTTCGACAGCTTGCAAATACAGCGGTTCGGCTTCCGAGTACCTTCCTTGGGATTCATAAAGTCCGGCGAGGTAATTCAAGCTACTTGATAATTCCGCTTCCATCTCTAACCCTTGTTGTAGCCCGATCGCCTTTTGGAAAAAATCGATCGCCAATTCATACTCATCCTGAAAATTTTCGCACTCTCCAGACTCGATCCTTCTGTGATAAATCTTCCCCATACTCGCATACAGACTAGCCAAACTCGGATCTGCGAGTCCTTTTGTCTGTTGTACGCGCGCAATTAGATCCTGCAAATCTGCCAGCGGAATCAAACTCGGCGGTTCTCGATCGCCTTCAGTTAGCTGTCGAAACGGTTCAAACTCAGTTTTGGAAACAGTCGCCGTTTTTTTAGTTTCAAACCGAAACACACCTTTCCGCCAACCCCAAAAATCAGGAGAGTCATTGCTAATGAGCACTTCAATTTGTCGCGTCACCCACAACACAATCGAAAACGGAAACTCCCGCAAAGCTTCCCGCGTCCATTGCAAATAGCCAAAAAACACCTCTTGTTCCGATCGCACATTGTCAAAGCCCTTAAAAAACCGCAGTTTTTCCACACCCATCACGGTGATTACGGCTTTTCCCCGCTGCTGCAAATAGGGTTCTCGTTCTACTAAAGTCGCTAAAGCCGATCGCAAACTCGGTTCACCCCTCGCCAATTCTACCCGATAGCGGCGAATATCCGGTTCTAGTTCTGCTTCACACTTCGAGATTAGTTGTTCCCGACAATCGCTATCATCGCACACAGCAATTAACAAGTTAAGAATATCTTTACCCGCTTCAATTGATACGAGTAAATCTTCATAATTATCTTGATTTTGACTGTTTAAATTTGACATAATATTTTACATGAAACGGCGGTTGAAACCGCGTCTATACAAACAATGTCTGCCTCCGCAGACTGAAGAAAATAACCTTTTTTTAACCCAGTCTTCAACCTGCGATACCAGCGATTTTTCAACTCGTTTCTACTCGTTACCAGGCGCTTAGCCTGGGAACCATTTAACCAGTTAAAGTCGTGTCAACTTAAGCCTGGAACCGTTGATAAATCTCGCTTTTATCCGAGGCTAGATCCCCCTAAATCCCCCTTAAGAAGGGGGACTTTGATCGGATTCTTTCTTGTCCCCCCCTTATTAAGGGGGGTTAGGGGGGATCTGGCCTTAATCGCTAGACAGAATACCCACACAACATTTGACATTAAATTTACACCAATACCACAATACCTTAACCCGGAAAATCATCACGCTGCTTCAACAATTCTAGCACGATCGGGTGAATGTCGTACCACAAAACAGCATTCCGATATTCCAAAACATACAAGCCATGTAGCAAATCCAAAAACTCTTTAGCCTTCGGATTTTCCGGTTTAAACTCTCTGTAAGTTGTCATCAACATCTCATAATCAGTCGTTCCTAAACGAGTGTCAAAATCCAGACGCAATTTATTAACCGCCTCCTCAACAACCTCGGCATTAATTTTAATTACATCTTCCGGCCGCCGTCGCACCAAGCGCAAACAAATCCGGCAACATTCATTCGCAATTCTAATCAACTCTCGCAAAACTCCACCACTGTATGCGACAATGCGATCGAGTATTTCCTGTTCAATCAATTCGCTACCCAACCGTTTAGCTAAAACCTCTTTCAATCTCGCCGCCGGTTCCGTCATTGGTACAGCATCAGGATTCCGGCTTTCCCCGCGTTTAAACAGCTTCGTTACTGGCATAAACACGACTTGATCGTTGGTTTCCGTTTCCACAGTGGCGGACAAGGAAACATCTCGCAGTGCCGAAATCGGAGTTGTTAAAATCATCCTAAAGTTCGGCAAAAACAGCGCTTTAATATGTTCCTGGTAAACTTGGCGAACAACACCCAAATCCAATTTATCCAGGTCATCAATCACGACGAGTATCGGTTTCTTCGCGCCGTCTTCAACTACAGCAGCAATCTCGTTGATTGTCGCCACCAAATCGGAAACTTTGCGGAGAAACTCTTGTTTGATTTCTTCACGAATTGTCGCGTCAGCTTTTAACTTACCTGTAATCATCTTAAACAAGTTAAAACCCACCGAACCGCTGGCGCCCAATTCGTCAATTTTTGTTTTAGTTTTCGTAGCAAACCAGTTATAAAATGATTCTTGAATTGATTTTTTAATCGGAATTTGTTGTTTTTCCGCCGCAGTCATCAACTGGACTGCGATCGCAAACAAAATGTTAATATGATTGACATCCGACATTTCAATCAAGTCGGAAATCGAGAAAAATACTGTAAAATAGCGATCGTCCATCTGCCGACAAAACTCAGCCAACAGTGTAGACTTACCGCAACCGCGATGTCCGCTAAATATAATTTTACCGCTACCCGATGGATCGTCTTCGACTAATTGCTCTAATTGTTCGATGACTTCCGTACCGTATTCTACGCGGAAGTTTGCCACTTCTTTCGGAGTTATTAGTGGCGACAATTCCATATTTGCGTAGGCTGTCCGAAAAGATTCTAATAATACTTTTGACATGGCACTCTGAAGTTATGATTTAC
Source organism: Microcoleus sp. bin38.metabat.b11b12b14.051 (assembly GCF_013299165.1). Lineage (NCBI taxonomy): Bacteria > Bacillati > Cyanobacteriota > Cyanophyceae > Oscillatoriales > Microcoleaceae > Microcoleus > Microcoleus sp. bin38.metabat.b11b12b14.051. Next base: position 2,231 of record NZ_JAAFKD010000016.1, on the reverse strand, counting down.
TGTGATTCAAAATTGAGACAACTAAAACAAATTATCTGCGTTCATCTGTGTTAATCTGCCTTAAATCTGCGGTTAGCTTTATTCCTAACCTATTTTACATTAAAATTTGAGATTAATTTCCTACCGCCATCCCAACCACCGCAACACGGGCACAACTAAATAATGACTGACTCCCAGACAAAGCCCGATCGCACTTCCCAACAAACCAAAAAATGCAATAGAGCCCCAAACCTGCAACCAGCCGAAGTTAGCACCAGACGACAGCGACAAAATTCCCAAAAAACTCCCCGGAAAAATGTTCAAGACATTCAAAAACAGAAATATTCCTGTAGAACAACCAGCCACTACCAAAGCGTGCACTAATTGATGGCTGCGTAAACCCATTCCCACAGTCAAAGAGGCGATCGCAAATGCCCCCAAAATAATCCCCTGCACACCACTAGAAGCTGTCGCTTCCATCCAACACAAACCCGCCAATAAATAGCCCTGAGCACCCATCAATCCCGACAGCCAATACTGTTTTTGTTGGCGAAAACTCCCCGCATCAGTCAAACCGATCGCAGTTCCCCAACCCGCAAAAGCAAACAGCAGCACTTCCGGCCCGACATTAAAAGTCATGTCATGGATTAATTGGTGCAAACCTTCATTCAGAAAACTGGCAACTTCAGGGCCGATAGGCGAAGCATAACTCAAAACCAAACCGCCGATCGCCCCCGCGCATCCACCAATGCCACCGAGCACCATTTCCCAGCCAGTATCGAGAGAAGCTACCACGATTTGGGCGATCGCCCCGAAAACCAAAACCGTCAAACTTGCCGTTTTTTGCGCCGTCACCACCACCACTTGTCGGCAAAATTCCACAATAGCTTGACTCACAGGCGCGATCGTCTTCGTTGATGAGCCTCCCGTAGGGGCGGGCTTCGCTAACGCAATTTTGCCATTACTCTTAGCATAAATATCCCGCAAACGCGCCCTGACATCCGCAGCCGAAGCCGGACGCTGCTGTATATTCGATCGCACCATATCATCCAACAAATTCGCAAAAGCCGGAGTCACAGACACAATATGCCGCCACCGCAACTCCCCCGTCATCGGATCTTCAATTTCGGCCGGATACTTCCCCGTCAGTAAATGAATGCAAGTCCGCCCCAAAGCATAAAAATCCGTCGCCGCCACCACACCGCCGCCCACAATTTGTTCCGGCGGGCTGTACCCGGGCGAAATCAACCGCGTCGAGCTCGGAGAATCTTTCTCCCCCGGTTCGCCGCCGCCCATCTGTTTAACTCCCCCAAAGTCGATCGCCACCAACTGCAAACCGCCTAAACCCTTGGTCAGCAATACTTGTGGTGATTCTGGATCTCGCAGCATCAAATTGCTCGGTTTAATGTCGCGGTGAATAATCTGACACCGATGCAACTCCTCTAAAATTTCCACAGCTTGACTCAGCCAGCTAAACACCCATTCCTGCGGACATCCCTGATCGTGCTCTTCGATAATTTCTTCTAAAGTTTTGCCGTGAATCTTTTCCATTACCAAACAAGGCAAGCGCCTCGCTGCGGCATTTCCATCCCCGCCTGCAAAATTTTGAGTTTGCACGTGAAAATAACCGTCTGCCTCGACTCTCGGGACGCCGGGGTGTCGCAAAATTGCTAAAACCCAAGCTTCCTGCTCGAACAGTTTCTGCGCTTTCGGGGCAGTTGCGAGCAATACTTTTAGGACGCGATCGGTTTGAGTTTCTGTGTCCCAAACTGTGTAGATGGCTGCAAAACCCCCGGAACCGAGACCTTCTAGAGGTATGTAGCGATTTTTTAGCCGCAGCGGAGTCCCGCAACTCTGACAAAAATTGTTGCCCCAAGTCTGAGGGTAAGGCCTTGGGCAATCTGGATTGATGCAGTGGACGGCTTTTGAAGAGGGGTGAGGCACAACCAGAGTAAAGATGGGGCTAGATATCCATAGTAGACTTACGTGCAGCTAACGCCAAAACCCGGTTTTGAGCGAGGTTAAATTGCTGTAACGACGGATTTAGGTTGCTGCACAAGTCCTGTCCATATTATGTGCTATGCTGCCGACTTTTGACTTTTAGGTACGTTGTTGCGCGCTCCCACCTCAGAAACCGGGTTTCTTAGAATATTTCTCGCTAATCAACGCAAATTTTTCTAAGAAACCCGGTTTCTCGCCCCCACTAAGGGATTGGGGATTGGGGATTGGGGATTGGGGATTGAGCAAAGGCT